>NZ_RAWL01000418.1:0-7407 GCF_003668885.1 Corallococcus sp. AB049A
CTGCGGCCGGGCGCTTTCGCGTCGGTGGGCCTGGGGGTGGACAATGCGCGCTGACGTCCTGCTCACGTGCGTGGCCCTCCTCTTCACCGGCTGCGCATCCGTGCCCCACGCGCCCGGAAGGACGCTGCGCTACACGTCCCCCACGGCAATGGATTCCCCTGGGGCGTGGGAGTCGAACGACGGGGCCGCGCATGCATCCGCTCCAGCGCCGAGCGTCACGCCCAAAGAGGAAGCGCCGCCGCTGTACCGCCGCAAGGCCGTGCGCGAAGTGATGACGGGGGCAAGCCCCGTTCGCACGGTGGCCATGGCGGACGTCAGCAGCCCTGACGATTCGCAGCCGGACGTCTGGGAGCGGTTGCTGACGAACGCGGGCCTGGAAGCGCGGGACGAGCGCCCTCTGGGAGGGGGACTGACGCCCGCACAAGCCGCGCGTCTTCTGGACGTGCTGGTCGGCAAGCCCGTCACGTTGATCGCCTTCCCGCCTCGCATGGCCGCGGGCTTCATCCTGCGCGAAGTGATGGAGGGAGGCGAAGTCACGCGACAGGAGCTGTTGCGACGGGTCGAGCGCTTCTCTCGGGAGCAGATCGCGGTGTTGCGACCGGACGGCTATCTGGCGTGGGCGCTCACCGGGCGCACGCAGCAGAAGGTGGCGACGGTCGAATGGCAGGACGGCGCCTTCCGAGCGCATGGCTTCGAGCTGGGCCGCTTCTACAGCGGCAAGGGCGGTGTCTTCCGCGCCATGCACGCGCAGCTCCAGGCCTCGGATTGGCGGCCCATGGCCGAGGTCTACGACGACGCTGACGTCATCAGCCGCACCCTGGATGGAGCGGAAGACACGTTCGTGGAGCTGTACCACGCGCTGGGCCAGTTGCTGACGCGCCCCGTGGACAGCCTCGCGGGGCTGAGCAACCTGCCAGCAGGCGTGGCGGCGCTCATCGCCTCCTCGCCCATGTACTGGGAGCGCTTCCAGTCCATGACCCGTGGCGAGCAGATCCGCGAAGTGTCGCGGCTCACGACGGGCCTGCTCATGACCGGGGGCGCGGCTTCGGCCACGACGCGGATGCTGAAAGGGATGGCGCTGGGCGCGGAAGTCTCGGTGCCGGTGCTCTCGCTGTCGGCGGAGGGCGCGCTGGCGTTGGAGCGCGTGGCGGCGCCAGCAGGGCGCGCGGCGTCGGTGGTGAGCGGAGGGCCCGGAGCGGCCATCATCCTCCAGCGCGTTGATGACTCAGTGGGCTCAGGAGGGGGCAACGATGAAGGTCCACAAGAGGCAGTTCCTTCACGCGGGCAGAAGGGTTACTCGTCATTCAAGTCCTTCAAACGGGCGATGGGGCCAGCAGGTGATGGAAAGGAGTGGCATCACATCGTGGAACAGACCGAAGGAAACGCGAACCGCTTCGGACCACATGCGCTCCACAACAGCGGGAACATCGTCGCACTTGGCAAGGATGTTCACAGTGGCGTGAGTTCTCTCTATTCGTCGAAACGGCCTAGACTCACGAACTCGGAAACTTTGACTGTGAGACAGTGGCTGAGCACTCAATCCTTTGAGGCGCAGCGCGAATTCGGATTGCTGGCGATCCAGAACGTGACGAAAGGAATCTGGTGATGGATCTCGAAAAGTTGGTTGAGGAGTTTGCGCGGAATGTGTCAGCGCAGACGGCGGCCATCGCGCGTGGGGACGCCAAGACTGGGAACAAGCATGCGGATCGTTACATCGCGGCTGTTCGGAAGTTGAGGGGGCAGGGAGATGCGGGTCGGGATGCACTTGCGGTGCTGCTCAAGCACCCCGACAAGGACGTCAGTACCATGGCGGCGGCATACCTCTTGAGGCATCGGACGGCCGAATCGAAGGCTGTTTTAGAAGAGGCTGCGCGAGGTGAAGGGTTGATCGCCTTTGAAGCCGCGCAGGTGCTGAAGAACTGGGAGTTGGGTGTTTGGGCGCTGGACCCTGGATGAGCCTCCGGGGCGCGTGGAGTTGATGTCTCTAGACCTCATCCCCATGGAAGACCTTGTGGACAGCTACTTCGCTGGTGCCTACTGGGGGCCTCGTAAGGAGTCCCCCGCGGACTGCGCCCGACGCACCTCGGCGTTCCTCACGCTCCTTGCTTCGTGTGATCCGTTCCTGGCCCAGTGGTACAAGCCCGCCAGGTCGCGCAAGGACGCGCGCACGCCCCCCTCATGCCGCCCGACATGCCTACGCTCGCTGAGATGTTCCGGCGAGGTGTCAACCGGGAGAAAGGGGGGCCTGTCTTCGAGGACCTGGGCTTTAGCTTCTGGTTCGACAACGGCGGAACCAGTCGTGATTGTGCAGCCCTGCGCATCCACTGCGGCGGATATGCGGAAGCGTTTTCTAATTCCTGTTTCTTGTCGCTCCCCAGCCAGGGGGCGAACGCGGAGCGTATCTTCACGGCGTCCGTGCTGGCCGAGGTGGTGCGGAGCATGGCGTTGGCCTGGGACCCTGACTGGTGTGTCTCTACATCATGGGACCACCGCGAACTTCTCTCAGACGAAGGCAGAACCGGAACGTTCGCGGGATGGGTCACGTACCTGTCGCGGCGTCGCGGCAAGGTGCCGCCACTTCCCGCACCGGTACGAATCGAGCCAGTCGAGGGCAAGGGCACGCTCATCATCCTGACTCCAGAGCGCTTCACAGTGGCCAACCCGGAGCATGTGACGCTGGCGCATCGCGTTCGTGAGCTGCTGACAAGGGCCGGTCTCATGGAGCCTGTCACCCCCTGACCCGCCACGGCTCCGTCGCTCGTGAACCCTTCGCGGCTCCTATTCGCTCGAATCGAGCGTTACCGCCCCGTGCCAGGCTCCAGTGACTTGAAACGACGAACCATGCGGCGCGAACAGCCGCACCTCGACGGTCATGGCACGTGCGAGTGATTGGCCCGGACCTCGAATTGCGAAGACGGCAACAGGTTCAGCGAAACACCTTGGGCATGGGTGAAAGGGCCTCCGGGCGTCGTGGAGCTCTCGAAAAGGACTCGGACATCATGAAAGTCGTTCCTGTAGTCGCCGGTATGCGTCAGACGCACGAGGAACGTCCCTGGCAGCACCTGGGATTCGTGGACTGATACCTCCAGCACGAAGCTGCCCCCTGTATCGTTGGCTCAAGACTTCTACGTGTGTCATTGACATCAGAGAACCCCTCTCAGTGGAGCACGAGGTCTTCGCGGCCTACCAGGCTTGCATTTCCGTCCGCCAATAGTCTGTTCATCTGACTGACGTGCCAACGGCGCCGCAGGTCGATGTTGATCGTGTCGAACCGAACGGAGCGTGCCGCAAGCGGGTGACAGTTCGAGGCGAGGACCGTGTTCCACGCATGGATGCCTGTTTTTCACAGCCGCACCCGGGCCGGCAGGTGCGGCATCCTTCTGAAAGGGATGACACCCATGCGTGGTCTCACCGTCGCCATCGCGATGACCCTGGCCCTGTTCGCATCACCCGCCACAGCGGACACAGGGCCCTCCCTCCCCGGACCCACCGGCTGGCAGCCGGTTGGCACCACTTCGCTGTATCTGAGGGACACCTCGCGCCCCGACCCATGGGTGCCGTCAGTGAACTACCGGGAGTTGATGGTCTCCCTCTTCTACCCGGCAGCCTTTGCTCACGGTCCGAAGACCCAGTACATGACCCCGGCCGAGTCGGCAGCGCTGCTCGCGGACAGCGGCATCCCCGACGTGCCACCCGACCTGCTGAGCACGACGCGGACGCACTCCGTCCGCAACGCGTTGCCGGCGGGTCGCGTGCGCAGCCTGCCGCTGGTCGTGCTGTCGCCGGGCTACAGAAAGCCCCGGGCCACACTCACCTCTCTGGCCGAGGACCTGGCGAGCCACGGCTACGTCGTGGCGGTAGTCGATCACACCTATGAGAGCGTCGGCACCAGCTTCCCCGGGGGGCGCGTCACCGGGTGTGCCTCGTGTGACCTCCCGCACGACCCGGCGTTCTGGCAGAAGCTGGAACAGGGCCGGGCCGCCGACGTGTCGTTCGTGCTGGACGCGCTGACCTGGCCTCACGCGAAGTGGCGCGGCGCATCCCTGATCGACCCGTCCCGCATCGGGATGGCCGGCCACTCCGTGGGTGGCGCGAGCACCCTTCCCACCATGGTCAATGACTCCCGCATCCAGGCCGGAATGAACCTCGACGGCGACACGGACACCCCGCTCCTCGCCCCCGGGCTGTCCCAGCCGTTCATGTTCCTGAGCCACCAGCTCACGCCCACGCTGTGCCAGCCTGGCGTGAACACGTCCTGGGAACGGGACTGGCAGCAGATGACCGGGTGGAAGCGCTGGCTCGAGGTGGCGGGCACGGTGCACGCGTCGTTCACCGACATCGGGCTGTTCGCGGACCAGCTCGGCATCGACCTCGGCGCGAACACCACCGCGGAGCGTACCCAGGCCATCACCCGGGCCTACGTCAACGCGTTCTTCGACCAGCACCTGCGCGGCTGGCCGCAGCCACTCCTGGCCACGCCCTCGCCGTGGTACCCCGAACTCGCCTTCTGCGCTGAGGGAGCCCCTTAGCCCTTCCCCTTCGGGCGGCTCACCGTGAACATGACGATGTTGTGATCCGAGCCGCCTGTCGGTCCGGCCCGGACGTTGGAGACCCGGGCGCCGTAGGACATCGCATAGTCAATCTTGCCGTGGCCGTGGCTCTCCACTCCGCCGTGGGTCTTCATCCCCGCCTGCTGAGCAATCCACCCGGGGGACCACTTCCCCTTCGTCGACGCCGGCTCGTTCCAGTCACCGCCGATGAGCAGGCCCTGGTCGGGGTGGTTCTCGATCTTCCTCTTCGCGAAGGCGAGCAGCTTCTCGGAGAGCGACTTGTAGGTGCTCACCCGGTTCTTCGGCCCGACAGGGAGCCCGTTCTTCCAGTCCACCGACGGCGGCTGGTGGGCCGAGACCACCTGCAGCCAGCCCGCGAGCTTCACCGCCGTGGCCGCCCGCGGCGGAGCGTGGCCGCCGCGCACGGTGGTCCAACCGCCGCCCTCGCCCTGGATGGACATGGCCTGCTTCTGCAGCAGGCTGTCCTTGACGAGGATGCCCGTCTCTCCGTGGTCCTTGGCTCCAGGGAAGGTCACCAGGTGGTAGCCCGGAATCTTCTCCAGGGCCTTGTGGTAGCCGTTGATCTCCTGGAGCTGCACGAAGTCGAGGTCGTTGTGCCTGGCGAACTTGCCCAGCCACGCCTGCACGTCCTTGGGATTGCGGTCGCGCTCGACGTTGTAGGTCGCGCCCTTGAGCTTCGACGGGGTCTTGCCCTTGTCCTTACCGCCGCTGGCCTGGGCGCTGCTGGCTTCGAAGTGGTCGCCAGCGGCAACCCTGCGGTCACCCTGCGACTTCGGGCGCTCTTCGGCCTTCTGAGCGGGGTTTCCAGCGGAGCCGACGTGGAAGTGGGGGCGGTTGGCTTGGGTTCGCATGGTTTCCCCAATTCTCGGCCTTCGAGAGGAAATGTTTCCTCGGCCAGAATGCAAAAGAACTCCGGGGGGCACTTCCTGGGGGACAGCGGGTCGCACTTGCGCGCACCGCGCCCACCAGGAGCCTTCATGTTCCGGATTCCGTCCGTGTTCCTCTGTTTGTTCGCCTCGCTCGCCATCGCCGGCGAGTCCTCGAAGCCCGCCAGGCTCACCGTGGCCCAGAAGAACGGCTGGGCCGCCTATGACGCGGAGCTGAAGAAGAAGGAGGACGCGGTCAACAAGGCCTGCGGTTCCTCCGTGAAGAGCAGCTACGACCGGTCCACCTACCCCTCCTTCGACCCGCTGAAGGACCGGACCCAGAGCGCGTGCCAGATGGCCGTGGGCACCCTGGTCGAGGTCTGCGGCACCGCGGACGGCAAGGCGGCGGTGAAGGAGTCCGTCACCCAGACGGTCTGCCGGCTGTCGACGGAAGGCACCAAGGTCTCGCTCGATGGCAGCGTGCTGACCATCCACATCGACCCGGGGAACACCTCCATCTCGGGCAAGCGGCCCGAGGGCGCCTACAGCTGGAAGAGCGCCTACGAAGAACTCCTGTAGCCGCTCACCGCCGGACAGCCCTTCGCCATAGGGGCTTGCGTCCTCCTCCGGGCATGGTCGATCAAGGGCGCTTCCCAAGGAGCGCACTCATGACGACCCCGGTGAACAAGACCGTCCTCTGCCTCTGGTACGAACGCGACGCGGAAGAAGCGGCCGCGTTCTACGCCCGCACCTTTCCTGGCAGCTCCGTGGGCGCCAAGCATCGCGCCCCGGGCGACTACCCGGACGGCAAGGAGGGGGATGTCCTCACGGTGGAGTTCACCGTGCTGGGCTTTCCGTGCATCGGCCTCAATGGCGGCCCCACCTTCAAGCACACCGAAGCCTTCTCGTTCCAGGTCAGCACCCGGGACCAGGAGGAGACCGACCGCTACTGGAACGCCATCGTCGGCAATGGCGGTCAGGAGAGCCAGTGCGGGTGGTGCAAGGACAAGTGGGGAGTCTCGTGGCAGATCACTCCTGCCGCCCTGACGGACGGCATGAGTGATCCGGACCCGGCCACGCGCAAGCGGGTGTTCGCCGCGATGATGCAGATGAAGAAGATCGACATCGCGAAGATCAACGCCGCGCGCAAAGGCTGAGCAGGCTACCGGCGCGCCTGCTTTCGGGCGATGAGCGCGCCCTTCAACACCCCTGCCTCCTCGAAGCGGAGCGCGGCGCGCTCGAGCGCCTCGCTCAACGAGGCGACCTCTTCGTGTTGATCCGCGGCGGGCCGGACGAAGCTGGTCACGGCCCTCGCGAGCCTCGCGGTGGTCGAGTTGATCACCACGAAGAAGCCCTTGCAGTACTCGCGCGCCAGGTCAGCGGTCTCTTCCTGATGGGCCGCCAGCATCATCCGCTGTGAGTGGTTCAGCGGACGGGACCTGGAGAAGTCAATCACCAGGACATAGGGCTCGCGTCGCTTGATGAGCTTGCCGAGGCTCTGGAGGATGCTCTCCATCTCCTTGTCCGTCGTGGTGTCGCTGCGCTGGACAATGACGAGGGGCCAGAGTGATTCGTCGAGGGTGTACATAGGGGAGATGTTTCAACCAGCGGAGCCAGGGCCGTGAATCCGCGAAGGCGGCTTCGGTTGAAACATACAATACCCGCGTCTCCCCGTCGCTCAGGTGCACCCCTGGCTGGACAGCCAATTGACGCCGCGGGTCCGTTCTGTCGTGCCGTTCGTCCCACCGCCGTCCACGTTCGAGAAGGACATGGACACCGAGCTCCCGGTCGACTGGTTGGTGATGACCATCGTCAGGTTGTTGGGGATGAGCGAGGTGGAGTTCGGGTAGTTCGCTCCAATCGAGTAGCGCAACCGGCCGCTCGGCAGGCCCCCGCACCTGGCCATCTTGTTCTCCAGCTGCAGCCAGTTGCCCCGGTTGAAGTTGGCATCCTGCGGCACCAGGTTCGCC
>NZ_RAWL01000419.1:0-7404 GCF_003668885.1 Corallococcus sp. AB049A
CTCCTCCAGCAGCTGGTTGAGGTTCCAGGCCAGGCGCTTCTGCTCGTCCCCGTCCGCGCGCCGGGCCTGCTGCGCCAGGAGGTACATGGGCAGCGGCGAGTCCGTGGGCGGAGTGGGCGAGCCGTGGGCCACGGGCTCCGCTGGAGCGGCGGGAGCTTCCCAGGGCGCCAGGTCCGGCGCGGACTCCGCCTCCCCTCCCAGGTGGGGGGACGGTGTGCGCGAACGTGGGCGGAAAGCATCGGACACGGTGGCGAAACTGTAACCGGGGCGCGGCGTGGGGTTCAAAGTGGGGAAACCCCTACCTTCCACCGGGCAACGGGAAACGAAGAAGCCCGGGCCCCCTGTGAAGGGAGTCCGGGCTCTTGTCGCTTCAGGCGTGCAGGCCGTGAAGCGCTCCTCGGCCTACTCGACGGTCACGCTCTTGGCCAGGTTGCGCGGCTGGTCCACGTCGTTCCCGCGCATCTCCGCCACGTGGTACGCGAGCAGCTGCAGCGGGATGGTGGCCACCACCGGCGCGAGCAGCGCGCAGGCGGAGGGGATGCGGACGACGTGGTCGGCCAGGCTGTCCGCCGTCGTGTCGTCCTCGTCGAGGATGGCAATCACCTTGCCGCCGCGCGCGCGGACCTCCTCGATGTTGCCGATGATCTTCTCGTAGGCGATGTGCGGCTGCTTCGGCGCGATGACCACGACGGGCATCTTCTCGTCGATGAGCGCGATGGGGCCGTGCTTCATCTCACCGCCCGCGTAGCCCTCCGCGTGGATGTAGGAAATCTCCTTGAGCTTGAGCGCGCCCTCCAGCGCCACCGGGTGCATGGGGCCGCGGCCGAGGAACAGGAAGTCCTGCGCGTTCATGAACTCGCGCGCGACGCGCTTCACCTGCGGCTCGCACTTGAGGACGTCTTCAATCATCTTCGGCACCTGGGTCAGGTGCGTCAGGTGCTCCTGCGCGGCCTCCACGGACAGCGTGCCGCGCATGCGGCCCAGCTTCACCGCCAGCAGGTACAGCGTGACGAGCTGCGTGGTGAACGCCTTGGTGGACGCGACGCCAATCTCCGGGCCCGCGTTGGTGAGGACGTGCAGGTTCGCCTCACGCGTCATCGCGCTGCCAATGACGTTGCAGATGGCCATGGTGTGCGCGCCCAGCCGCTTCGCTTCCTTGAAGGCCGCGAGCGTGTCCGCCGTCTCGCCGGACTGGCTGATGGCGATGACCAGGTGGCTCTTCTCCACGATGGGGTCGCGGTAGCGGAACTCGCTGGCCAGCTCCACCTCCACCGGCAGCCGCGCCAGGGACTCAATCATGTGCCGGCCGGCCACGCCCGAGTGCCAGGACGTGCCGCAGGCCAGGATGGTGACCTTGGTGAAGGACTGGACCTGCTCCTGCGTGAGGTTCCAGGTCTCGAAGTGGACGTCGCCTTCGGTCAGGAGCATCCGGCCGCGCAGCGTGTCCGCGATGGCGCGGGGCTGCTCGTGGATCTCCTTGTGCATGAAGTGCTTGTAGCCGCCCTTCTCCGCCATCATCGGCGTCCAGTCGATGCGGCGCGTGGGGCGGTTCACCAGCTTGCCCTCGCGGTTGAAGATGTCGACCTTCGCCGCGGTGACGACGGCCAGGTCGCCCTCCTCCATGTAGACGAAGTCGCGCGTGTGCTCGAGCAGCGCCGGCACGTCGCTGGCCACGAAGTTCTGGCCCTGGCCCAGCCCCAGCACCATGGGCGACGCGTCCTTCGTGCACACGATGCGGCCCGGGTCGTTGGAGCACACCACCACCAGGCCGTAGGTGCCCTTCACCTGCTTGATGGCGGAGCGCACCGCGTCCGGCAGGTCCACGCCGCGCTCCACCTCCTCGGAGATGAGGTGCGCGAACACTTCCGAGTCCGTCTCCGACGCGAAGACGTGGCCGCGCGCGCGCAGCTCCGCCTTGAGCACCAGGTGGTTCTCGATGATGCCGTTGTGCACCACCGCCACGTTCTTGTACGTGTGCGGGTGGGCGTTCTCATCGGAGGGACGGCCGTGCGTGGCCCAGCGCGTGTGGCCGATGCCGGTGGTCCCCTTGGGCAGGTCCTGCACCACGCGGTTCTCCAGGTTGCGCAGCTTGCCCGTCGCGCGCACCACGTTGAGCTGGTTGCCGCCCACCACCGCGACGCCCGCGGAGTCATAGCCCCGGTACTCGAGCTTCTTCAGGCCCGACACCAGGATGGGAGCAGATTCCTTGTCACCGACGTAGCCAACAATCCCGCACATGTTCTTCCTGCCTCTTTCTTCGTCCCGCGGCCGCCGGAGCAAACCACGGGCAACCCGTTCACGCCCAACCCCGCCCCGCCGACCGATCAGCAGGCGAGCACTCTTCCTATCCCGCCTTCACCTTCACCTGCCGCGCCTTCTTGGCCGCCACCCACCCCTCCTTCACCACCTGTGGCGCACGGGACACAGCGAGGCTCCCAGGAGGCACATTTTTCGTCACCGTGGTGCCCGCGCC
Source organism: Corallococcus sp. AB049A (assembly GCF_003668885.1). Lineage (NCBI taxonomy): Bacteria > Pseudomonadati > Myxococcota > Myxococcia > Myxococcales > Myxococcaceae > Corallococcus > Corallococcus sp. AB049A. The sequence continues at coordinate 2,474 of NZ_RAWL01000419.1, forward strand.
GACATACCCGCCGTCCCCCACCTTCACCGGCGCCACCAGCTGGCTGTCCGAGCCGATGAAGACGCCATCGCCCAGTTCAGTCAGGTGCTTGTTCACCCCGTCATAGTTACAGGTGATGGTGCCCGCGCCGATGTTGCAGCCCGCGCCGATGTTGGCGTCACCCAGGTAAGTCAGGTGGTTGGCCTTGCTGCCCTTGCCGATGCGGGTCTTCTTCGTCTCCACGAAGTTCCCCAGATGCACTTCCTCTGCCAACTCCGTGGCGGGGCGCAGCCGGGAGAACGGGCCGATGATGCAGCGCTCGCCCACACGCGCCTCCTCCAGCACGGAGTAGGGCTTGATGTGGGTGCCATCCGCGACGTGCGAGGCCGTGAGCACGCTGCCCTGGCCGATGATGACGCCCTTGCCGATGACGGTGCCGGCCATCAGCGACACGCTGGGGCCAATCTCCGTATCGGTGCCAATGGTGATGCCCTCTTCGATGTACGCGGTGGCCGGGTCCTGGATGGACACGCCCGCGCGCATGTGGGCTTCGTTGATGCGCTGCTGGAGGACGCGGGCGCGCGCCGCCAGCTCCACCTTGTCGTTCACGCCCGCGGTCTCCGTGGCGTCCGCGTCCACCGCGCCCACGGGGCCCACCTTCGCGGCCATCTCCACCAGGTCGGTGAGGTAGTACTCGCCCTGCGCGTTGACGGGTTTGATCTCCGCCAGCGCCTTCCACAGGAAGGCCGCGTCCACGGAGTAGATGCCCGCGTTGCACTCCTTCACCGCGCGCTGCTCCGGGGTGCAGTCCTTGTGCTCCACGATGCGCGCGACCTTGCCGCCCTCGCGGATGACGCGGCCGTAGCCGGTGGGGTCGTCCAGCGTGGTGGACACCAGCGCCAGCACCCCGCCCGCCGCGTCGTGCGCGGAGAGCAGCGCCTGGAGCGTCTCCTTGCGCAAGAGCGGCACGTCTCCGTAGAGGATGAGCACGCGGCCGTCATGCCCTTGAAGCGCGTCCTGCGCCGCCTTCACCGCGTCCGCGGTGCCCTTCTGCTCCTTCTGGAGCGCGAAGCGCAGGGGCGCGTCCGGGAAGTGGGCGCGGATGGACTTCTCCACCTCCGAGGCCTGGTGGCCCACCACCGGCACCACGTGCGCGGCGCCCAGTTCCAGGGCCCGCTTCAAGGGATAGGCGCAGAGGGGCCGGCCGAGGATGGGGTGAAGGACCTTCGCCTTCTCCGACTTCATCCGCGTGCCCTTGCCCGCGCACAGCACAACCGCCGCCAGAGCTGTCATATGCGGCGGAGAATTAGGGACCGCCGATCAACTCGTCAACCGCGCCCGGACTTCAAAACAGATCGCGGGGCTTCCGGGGACGGGCGTGCGCTGACTGCTACACACAACGTGTTGCATTGGACCGTGATGCCGAAGCGCGGCTTCAGGAACGTCGTCAGCCGCGCCGGGGTGGAGGCCGCCGTCGTCACCGACGTCGGGTTCTCCACGGGGTTCGGAGGACTCATGCGGACCGCCCGTTGCTGCACATGACCGCAGACTGCCCCGCTTCCGCTCACAATCCAAGGATAAAAATGTTGTCCAGCTGAAACCCTGGCCCAGGCGCGGCGCATGGTGCATTAGGGAACAGCCGGAAATCACAAGGAAAGGCGTCCACAGGTGGGGAAAGCACACATGGGAGCCGCGGGGCACAGCCTGTTCCGCGCACTGGGACTCGCGGTGTTGCTGGTGGCGACCGGGGCGGGTGCGGCACGTCCCTACCGGGGAGGTGCGGTGGCCACGGCGTATCCGCCCGCGAGCGAGGCCGCGCTCCAGATGCTGGACAAGGGCGGCAACGCGGTGGACGCGGCGGTGGCGGCGGCGTTCGTGGCGGCGGTGGTGGGGCCCTACCACTCCGGCGTGGGCGGCGGCGGGTTCGCGCTGGTGCACGACGCGAAGTCCGGCGGCACGCAGGTGCTGGACTTCCGTGAGGTGGCTCCGAAGGGCGCCTCGCGCGACATGTACCTGAGGGACGGCGCGCTGGTGCCGGGGCTGTCCACGGACGGCGCCCTGAGCGTGGCGGTGCCGGGCGCGGTGGCGGGCTACCTGGAGCTGTTGTCCAGGCACGGCAAGCTCAAGCCCGCGGTGGTGCTGGCCCCGGCCATCCGGCTGGCGAAGCAGGGCTTCTGGGTGACGCCCAAGTACCGGCAGATGGCCACCGGCCGCGCGGAGTGCCTGCGCCAGGACCCGGAGGCCGCGCGCATCTTCCTCACCCCCAACGCGCAGGGCACGCCGGACGTGCCGCCGGTGGGGCACCTGATCAAACAGCCGGACCTGGCGCGCACGCTGGAGCGCGTGGCGAAGGGCGGCGCGAAGGCCTTCTACGCGGGCCCGGTGGCGCAGGCGCTGGTGAAGACGGTGCAGGACGCGGGCGGGCTTCTCACGCAGGAGGACCTGACGGCGTACAAGACGCGGCAGGCCACGCCGCTGGAGACCACCTACCGCGGGCACCGCATCCTCACCATGCCGCCGCCCAGCGCGGGCGGGCTGGCGGTGGTGCAGGTGCTGGGCATGCTCCAGCAGCTGCGCCCGCAGGGGCTGCCCTACCGCGACCCGGAGTCGCTGCACCTCTACGTGGAGGCCGTGCGGCGCGCGTACGTGGACCGCGCGAAGTACCTGGGCGACCCGGCCTTCGTGCAGGTGCCGCTGGAGCGGCTGACTTCCCCTGGCCACATCGCGGACCTGGCGGGCGGCATCGACCCGAAGAAGGCCACGCCCAGCGCGTCGCTGCTGGCGCCGGTGACGGGCGGGCCCGCCTCCACGCTGCGCAAGGACGCGGGGCCGCTCACGCCGGAGCCGGAGAAGAAGAACACCACGCACATCTCCGTCATCGACAAGGACGGCAACGCGGTGGCCATGACGACCACGGTCAACTACAGCTTCGGCTCGTGCCTTGTGGCGAAGGGCACCGGCGTGCTCCTCAATGATCAGATGGACGACTTCGCCGCGCAGCCGGGCGTGCCCAACGCGTACGGACTGGTCACCGGCGAGCCCAACGCCATCCAGGCCGGCAAGGTGCCCCTGTCCTCCATGTCGCCCACGCTGGTGTTCTCCAAGGAGGACCCGAAGCAGGTGATGCTGGCGGTGGGCAGCCCCGGCGGCTCCACCATCCCCACCACCGTCATCCAGGCCATCAGCAACGTGGTGGACCACGGCATGGACGTGGCGCGCGCGGTGGGCACGGGCCGGCTGCACCACCAGTACCTCCCGGACGAGCTGTGGGTGGACAGGTGGGGCCTGGAGCCGGCGACGCAGTCCGCGCTGGAGGCCAAGGGCCACAAGCTTCGCCGGGTGGACGCCTGGGGCGACGCGGAGGCCGTCTACAGCGACCCGCGCACCCACCTGCGCTATTCCTCCAGTGACCCGCGCAACGAGGGCGCCGCGACGGGCCAGGACTAGGACGAAGGGACACACCGCCCGTGGCCGAGCCGCTCCCGCTCTTCGATGCGCACCTCCACCCGGAGGCCCTGACGGACCAGGACCTGGAGTCCATGCGCTTCTTCGGCGTGGAGCGGGCCCTGGTGGTGGCGCACCACTTCCCGGAGCCCACGGCCAAGGGGCTGCGCCAGCACTTCGACGCGCTGGTGGAGAAGCAGCTGCCGCGCCTGGAGCGCCTGGGCATCCGCGCCTGGGCCGCCCTGGGCGTGCACCCGCGCTGCATCCCGCGCCGGGGCCTGTCGGAGGTGTTGAGCCACCTGCCGGACTACTTCGAGGGCGGCCGGGTGGTGGCCCTGGGCGAGACGGGCCTGCACGTGGGCGGCGAGGAGGAGGAAGAGGCCTTCCTGGAGCAGCTGGCCCTGGCCCGTCAGCTCAAGCTGCGCGTGGTGGTGCACACGCCCCTGAAGGACAAGGAGCGCCACACGCGGCGCATCCTCACGCTCTTGCGCCAGTCGGGGCTGGCACCGTCGCGCGCGCTGGTGGACCACGCCAACGCGCGCACGGTGCGGACCATCCTGGAGGTGGGCCACTGGGCCGGCCTCACCCTGCACCCGGAGGCGCTCCAGGCGGACCGGGCGGTGGCGCTGGTGCGGCGGCTGGGCAGCGAGCGCCTGGTGCTGGACTCGGACGCGGGCGACGGCGCGGGGGACATCCTGGGGCTCGCGCGCACGGCGAACCTCCTGGGCAAGGCGAAGCTGTCCGAGCGCATCGTCCGGCGGGTCACCCGGGACAACGCCGCCCGCTTCTTCCAGATCCACGACTGAGCGCGCCATTCGCGCCCCGTGCGGGTGGCGCGCGGTGCGTTGAAAAGTGGACGCAACGCCCGGCCTGTCAGCGCTGTAAATGCGACGGGCCCCGCGGTGGAGCGCGGAGCCCGTGGCTCTACAACCTGGAATCCCGGAAGGGGACCTAGTTCACCGTCACGGAGGCCTGGGTCTCCGGGTGCAGGGTGAGCCCCTGCGCGTCCGGCGCCAGCCGCACCTGCACGGGCACGCCCTGGGAGCGGTACTCCGCCAGGGAATCCGCCGCCTCGTCGAGCAGCTGCTGATAGCGCTCCTCCAGCTCCACCGCGATCAGGAGCATGGTCTCACCGGCGTCCGCCACGCCCGGCCGGTACACCTGGCACCGCTGGAACCGCGCCCAGCGACCGTTCTGCATCTTCACAAGCTCGCCGTCGTAAGCCATGCGCAGCACCTCTTGAGTTAAATCCGACGGTCGCAATGTAGAGACGAATGTCCCCGCTGTCATCCCCCCGCTTGAAAATTCGTAAACCCCTCGGGATTCCAGCGAGTTGCAGCCGCTCAAGGCCGTCCACAGGGGTGCCCCGGGGGATGCGCCAGCGCAAAGTGTAAAGTGGTGCACTGTCAACGCGGTTAACTCGGACGAAGGTCCCATGCCGCGTCGCGCTGTCAACACTCCGTGAACCGGGGCGCCTCCGGGGCGTCTGGGGACGGGCAGCCGGGGGA
>NZ_RAWL01000041.1:0-33076 GCF_003668885.1 Corallococcus sp. AB049A
GCTACGAGGCGCGCGACGGGCTGTTCCTGCGCCCCACCACCTGGGAGGACCTGCTCGCGCTGCGCGCCCTGCACCCGGAGGCGATGCTCGTGGCCGGCGCCACCGAGCTGGGCGTGGACATCACCAAGAAGTCCCGCCGCTATCCCTTCCTCATCTCCACCGAGGGCGTGGAGTCCCTGCGCGCCATCCGCCGCGAGCAGGACGGCTGGTACGTGGGCGGCGCCGCGTCGCTGGTGGACGTGGAGGACGCGCTGGGCCCCGAGGTGCCGGAGCTGGCGAAGATGCTCAACGTCTTCGCCTCGCGGCAGATCCGCCACCGCGCGACGCTGGCGGGCAACCTGGTGACGGCCTCGCCCATTGGCGACACGGCGCCGGTGCTGCTCGCGCTGGACGCGCGGCTGGTGCTCGCGTCCGTGCGCGGCGAGCGGACGGTGGCGCTGTCGGACTTCTTCCTCGCGTACCGCAAGACGGCGCTCCAGCCGGACGAGGTCGTCCGCTTCGTCGTCATTCCCCACGGGCCGGCGAAGGACAGCGGGCTCACGCGCCACTCGGACAGCTTCAAGGTGTCCAAGCGGCGCGAGCTGGACATCAGCATCGTCGCGGCGGGCTTCTGCATCGAGACGGACGCGCAGGGCATCGTGCGCACCGTGCGGCTGGGCTACGGCGGCGTCGCGGCCACTCCGGCCCGGGCGAAGCAGACGGAGGCGCTGCTCTTGGGCCACCCGTGGAACGCGGAGGCCGTGGCCCGCGTGCGCGCCACGCTGGAGCGTGAGTTCACGCCCCTCACGGACCTGCGCGGCAGCGCGGACTACCGGCGCGGGCTCATCGTGTCGCTCCTGGAGAAGTTCGCGTCCGGCGAGCACAGCCCCGCGCTGGACGGACGTCCGGGCTTCGCCCTGGGCGCGCCAACCCCCACGGCGGACGCGGGCCGCGAGCTGCGCCATGAGAGCGCGCTGGGCCACGTGACGGGGAGCGCGCAGTACGTGGACGACCTCGCGCAGCGCCGCCCCATGCTGACGGTGTGGCCGGTGCTGTCGCCGCACGCGCACGCGCGCATCCTCCGCCGGGACGCCAGCGCCGCGCTGAAGGTGCCCGGCGTGGTGAAGGTGCTGCTCGCGGAGGACATCCCGGGCATGAACGACACGGGCCCCATCCGCCACGACGAGCCGCTGCTCGCGAAGGACGAGGTGCTCTTCCACGCGCAGGTGGTGGCGCTCGTCGTCGGCGAGACACCCGAGGCCTGCCGCGAGGGCGCCCGCCAGGTGGTGGTGGACTACGAGCCCTTGCCCGCGGTGCTCACGCTGGCCGAGGCCCTGAAGCAGCAGAGCTTCCACACCGACCCGCACGTCATCCGCCGGGGCGACGTGGACAGCGCGCTCGCGTCCAGCCCGAACCGGCTGGCCGGTGAGCTGACCATGGGCGGCCAGGAGCACTTCTACCTGGAGACGCACGCGGCCTTCGCGGAGGTGGGCGAGGACGGCGACGTCACGGTGACGTCCTCCACGCAGCACCCCTCGGAGGTCCAGGCCATCATCTCGCACGTGCTGCACGTGCCGCGCAGCCGCGTGGTGGTGAAGGCGCCGCGCATGGGCGGCGGCTTCGGCGGCAAGGAGACGCAAGGCAACGCGCCCGCGGCGCTGGTGGCGCTGGCGGCGGTGCACACGGGCCGGCCGGTGAAGTGGATGCTGGACCGCGACGTGGACATGGTCGTCACCGGCAAGCGCCACCCGTTCCACGCGGCCTGGGAGGTGGGCTTCGACGCCACCGGGCGGCTGCTCGCACTCAAGGCGGACCTCACGTCCAACGGCGGCTGGTCCCTGGACCTGTCCGAGTCCATCACCGACCGCGCCCTCTTCCACCTGGACAACGGCTACTACGTCCCGGCGGTGCGCTACACCGGCCGCGTGGCGAAGACGCACCTGGTCTCCAACACGGCCTTCCGCGGCTTCGGCGGCCCGCAGGGCATGCTGGTGATGGAGGACATCCTGGCGCGCATCGCGGCCACCCTGGGCCTGGCGCCGGAGGCCGTGCGCCAGCGCAACCTCTACGACGGCGTGGGCGACACCAACACCACGCACTATGGCCAGGAGCTGGAGGACAACCGGCTGCCGAAGCTGTGGAACGACCTGCTGGAGTCCTCCGACTTCGCGAAGCGCCGCGCGCAGGTGGATGCCTTCAACGCGTCCAGCCCCCGCATCAAGCGCGGCCTGGCCATCACGCCCATGAAGTTCGGCATCTCCTTCACCGCCACCTTCCTCAACCAGGCGGGCGCGCTGGTGCACGTCTACCGCGACGGCTCCGTCCTGCTGTCACACGGCGGCACGGAGATGGGCCAGGGCCTGCACACCAAGATTCAAGGCGTGGCCATGCGCGAGCTGGGCCTGCCCGCGGAGCTGGTGCGAGTGGCGCAGACGGCCACGGACAAGGTGCCCAACACGTCCGCGACGGCGGCCTCCAGCGGCTCCGACCTCAACGGCGCGGCGGTGCGCGAGGCCTGCATCCAGGTGCGCGAGCGGCTGGCCCCGGTGGCCGCGCGCATGCTGGTGCAGCTGCACGGGCAGGCGGTGTCGCCGGACGCGCTGGTGTTCGAGGACGGGAGAATCGCGGCGGCGTCGCGGCCGGACCAGGGGCTGCCCTTCGCGGCCGTGGTGGAGGAGGCCTACCGCGACCGCGTGGGCCTGTCCGTCACGGGCTACTACCGCACGCCGGGCATCGGCTACGACCGGGCCCTGGGCCGGGGCAAGCCGTTCCTCTACTTCGCGTATGGCGCGGCGGTGAGCGAGGTGGAGGTGGACGGCGACACGGGCATGAAGCGCGTGCTGCGCTCGGACCTGCTGGAGGACGTGGGTGATTCGCTCAACCCCGGCGTGGACCGGGGCCAGGTGGAGGGCGGCTTCGTGCAGGGCCTGGGGTGGCTCACCGGCGAGGAGCTGAAGTGGGACGCGAACGGGCGGCTGCTCACGCACTCCGCCAGCACCTACGCGGTGCCCGCGTTCAGCGACGCGCCCATCGACCTGCGCGTGACGCTCATGGAGCGAGCCGGACAGCAGGGCACCATCCACGGCAGCAAGGCCGTGGGCGAGCCGCCGCTGATGCTGGCCCTGTCCGTGCGGGAGGCGCTGCGCGACGCGGTGGCCGCCTTCGGAGCGGCGGGCGGCGACGTGGACCTGCCCTCGCCCGCCACGCACGAAGCGCTCTTCCTGGCCATCCAGCGGCGCAAGGCCCGGAGCGAGGGACTTCCGGTACCGGACGAAGCGCGCGAGGTGGCGTGAGGCGGGCAGCGGGTGCGGCAACATGCCACGGTATGCCCGCGCGACCGGTGCGTTAGACGGGGGCACCTTCCAAGGATGCCCCCCATGCGCTCCACGCTCCGATCCCGCCTCCTCCTGCCGCTGGCCCTCGTGGGCGCGCTCGGCTGTGGGGACGACGAACCCGAAGTCCTGACGGTGGAACTGCCCGTCGTCGCCCGCGTGGGCACGGAGGCGTTCGCGTGCGGCAAGACGTACACGAACGTCGGGACGTCGGGGACGACGTACGAGCCCATGGACTTCCGCGTGTTCGTGCACGCGGTGCGGCTGGTGACGCGGGACGGGCAGGAGGTGCCCGTGAACCTGACCGAGGATGGCAAGTGGCAGCACTCGGGCGTGGCGCTGCTGGACTTCGCGAACAAGGACGGCCTGTGCACGCAGGGCACGGCAGGGACGAACGCGTCCCTCCGGTTCACGGTGCCCCCGGGTGACTACACGGGCCTGCGCTTCACGCTGGGCGTGCCGGAGGACCTGAACCACGGCGACCCCACGAAGCTGGGCGCGCCGATGGACGACGCGGCGGGCCTGCACTGGAGCTGGCAGGGCGGCTTCATCTTCACGCGCATCGAGGGCCGCACGAAGGGCCTTCCCCAGCACGTCATGCACCTGGGCAGCACGGACTGCGCGCCGCCGCCCGCGGGCCAGACGCAGGGCACCGCCGGGTGCGCGAACAACAACCGTCCGGAGTTCCAGCTGGACGGCTTCGACGTGACGAAGAACCGCGTGGTGATGGACCTGGGCACGCTCTTCTCGGGCTCCAACCTGGACGTGAACACCCCCAACACGGCGGTGGGCTGCATGTCGTTCCCCACCGACGCGGACTGCGCGCCCTACTTCGAGCGCCTGGGGCTGGCCTTCGGAAGCCAGGCGGCGAACCCGGCCGCGCAGACCTTCATCCGGGCTGAGTAGGAGATGTCCGACGTGGCACGGCGAGCAGGACAGGTGTGGAAGGCGCTGGCGGCGGTGATGCTGCTGGCCGCGGGCTGTGAAGAGCCCTCGGGCCCCTCCGAGGAGCCCGCGCCCTACGACTGGAAGCTGCCCGCGGGCTTCCCCACGCCGCGCGTGCCGGCGGACAACCCCATGTCGGAGGCGAAGGTCCAGCTGGGCCGGCGCCTCTTCTACGACAAGCGCCTGTCGCTGAACGGCACGCAGTCCTGCGGCTCGTGCCACGAGCAGGCCCGGGCCTTCACGGACGGGCGGGTGCACGCGGTGGGCAGCACGGGCCAGGCGCACCGCCGCAACGGGCAGGGGCTGGCGAACGTGGCGTACGCGACCAGCCTCACCTGGGCCAACTCCGCGCTCACCACGCTGGAGGCCCAGTCCCTGGTGCCGCTGTTCGGGCGGGAGCCGGTGGAGCTGGGGTTCGCGGATCAACAGGAGGTCCTGCTGGAGCGCCTGCGAGCGGATCCGGACCTGACGGCCCGCTTCGCGGAGGCGTTCCCGGGTGAGGCCACGCCGGTGTCGCTGGCCACGCTGACGCGGGCCCTGGCGGCGTTCGAGCGTTCGCTGCTGTCGGGCACGTCCGCGTACGACCGCTATCTGTACGGCAAGGAGGTGGACGCGCTGAGTCCCGCGGCGAAGCGGGGCTTGCAGCTGTTCCTGTCCGAGCGGCTGGAGTGCGACCACTGCCACTCTGGATTCAACTTCCAGGACGCGACGGTGCACGCGCAGACGATGGAGCCGGTGCTGCCGTACCACAACACGGGGCTCTACAACGAGGACGGCAAGGGCGCGTATCCCATCGGGGATCCAGGCCTGATTGAAATCACGGGCCGTCCGGAGGACATGGGGCGCTTCAAGGCGCCGTCCCTGCGCAACGTGGCCGTCACCGCGCCGTACATGCACGACGGCAGCGTGGCGACGCTCTCCGACGTGTTGGACCACTACGCGGCGGGAGGCCGGGCGAGGGCGGCGAACGGAGGACAACCGAGCCCCCTGCAGAGCGCCTTCGTGCGCGGCTTCGAGCTGACGCCCGAGGAGAAGGCGGACGTCATCGCGTTCCTGGAGTCGCTGACGGACACCGCGTTCCTGAGCGACCCGCGCTTCGCGGATCCGGCCACGGTGCCGTGAGCGGGTATCGTCACCGGCCGTGATCCGGCCATGGCGATTCCTCGTGCAGCGGTGGGCGGTGCTGACGTGTCTGGCGCTGCTCCTCGCGGGCTGTGCCTCGTCACCGTCGCATGGGGGGACGTGGGGCTACGGAACTCCCGCGGCACGAGGGGTGTGGCGTCCGTGGGCTGGAGCGACACGGAAGGCCGCGGCTGAGACTCCCCCGGCATCCGGGTGTGGAGGTCGAGCCCTTCCAAAGGGCTGGCCCGAGTTGGACCGGAGTGAGGAGCGCATTGCGCCCTTCCTGGCCTGTGCTTCGCCCGCGGCCTTCGTGGCCATGCAGCGCGGCGTGGACATGGCCCGGCTGGTGGAGTCCCTGGAGGACTGGGACGCGGTCCGGTTGGGGGCGCTGGGCCCGCTGGATGCGAAGGCCTCCCGTGTCCTTCAGCGCAAGCGCGCCGCCTTCCTGATCAGCGCGGTCGAGAAGTACGGCCTGCCACGCGCGGAGGTGTTCGCCCTCTTCCTCCTGCACACCAGCTTCGATGACGAACTGCGCGAATGGGTCCAGCAGCTGGCCCGGGACAAGCAGCTCGGGGAGACCCTGGGCGGCATGCCCACCGTGCGCGAGGAGCTGCTGCGCCGGGGGCTGAAGATCGCGGCGTATCCAGAGCGGGAGGAGCGGGCCGGTGACGTCCTGCGAGGCCTGGGGCGCGCGGGACGGGACGCGCTGTCGAGCACCGAGGTGAGCGCGGGGGCCCGCTACGTGGAGTTCTCCGCGAAGCGTGCTCAGTTGCCACCGCCGTACCAGGAAGCGCTCGACGCGGTGGAGCGGGCCTTGATGGCCGGGCACTTCTCCCCGGGCAACGTGGTGCGGGGAGGATTCGATCACCTGACGTTCGGCGTCCCGATGGGCTTCTTCCACCTGGCCGCGGGAACGGCACAGGGCGCGGTGTCGCTGGCGAAGGGCCGGTACGAACAGGCCACGAGGGAGCTGGCACCCGCCGCGCTCATGGTGGCGCTGTACGCGGGAGGCAAAGGCATCCGGGCCCTGCGGGCAGAGCGGCTCGACGTGGAAGCGCTCAAGGCCGCGGTAGGGAGACTGGAAGAACAGCTCGGAGTGAACGCGACCCGCGAGTTGCTCCGTCAGCTGCGAGCAAGCCGGGAGGGAGCACTCCTCGCGGCCGAGTGGGGAGAAGCCGGAGCGCTGGCGCTCTACGAAGCGCGGGGGAATCCAGCGAAGGCCCAGGCCCTGCTGGCGGAGGCAAGCCGCGAACCCCAGGGTGCCGCCCGAAGCGGAGGCACCGCCGCACTGCCGAAAGACTTCGCGGGAGTCCCCCCGGAGGTCCTGGAGGCAAGGCTAGCCCAGATCGAATGGGAGGCCACAGGCCCCCGCCTGTCCCGTGATGTGTCCTTCCTGAAGCAACATCCGCCGGAACGAGATGCGCCGCCCGGAGCCGAAGGACACCCACTCTGGACCGAATACGTCAGTTATCGCGAGGCCCGGCTCGCGGAACTCGAACAGAGCGTGCCCGCGAAAGGCCCGCTGCGCTGGGAAGGCTACCTGGACCTGCGCGGGCAGTTCATCCGCGGGCTGTTATTCGAGCGAGCCATGGTCGCCCTGCTCCGGGCGGATGCAGCCCTACCCCGAGCGCAGCGACAGTGGCTCCGGGACTTCGAACAGCCGAGGATTGAGACGCATGTGGGAATGACCAAGGCGGACCTGCGCTTCGCGGACGTACTGGTCATCGAAACGAAGCCACCCTCAGGACAATCGCCACGCATGGAGACCTTCAGCTTCAAGAGCCGCGACATGCGTCAGTTCGGCGAGGAAGCAATGAAGGCCCAGATGGGAGCGGACGCGCGCGCGGCTCTTCGGTATTACGGCGAGACCGTGAACGTCCGCAGACCTGGGCTGGAAGGACTGGCACGCATCCGCAGGGTGCGCCTCATCTATGAGGGCGGCGCCCTCAAACCCCGAGACACGGACACCCTGAAGGTAGTCCTGACCGAACTCCGGAACGGGGTTGAAGGTGTGGAGATTCAAATCCAATGACCGTGCAAGGAAGCCCTGGACCCATGGCCGAGGATTATCTGCGCCTCTCGTTTGATGGAGCCTGCAACACGCCCGGCGTCCTAGAGAGAGAACTCGCACCGTTTCTTGAAGCACTCGAAGCAGGTGCTGGGGAGTGGATGCCAGACATCGTCAAGGGGGTGCGGCGCCGCAAATACACACGCGAGGCCGTCACCAAGGGGCTGGCCGAATCGCGTCAGGACCGGAGCGCATCCGTGGGGCTCTACCGCACCAAGGAGCCCGACCTGGACACGTCACTCCACCTTCGATTTCCGCCACTACCACCGAGCCTGCGCTTCTCTCTCAAGGTGAACCCGCTCGAGGTCTTCTCGCGGGAATCGAGCTGCAAGAAGCTCGTGGAGATGGTCCGAACATGGGCCCTCCACTATCCCGTCACCCTCGCGTCCGCTCACAGCGCGGCGGACAGGGAACTGGCGGACTTCCCCAACTTTGGCCGGGACGACGAGACAACCTATCGAGACGGCTTCGACAAGGTCTACGAACTCTGCTGGCTCAACGTCTTCAGCGCGAAGCTCGTGGAGACCGTCGGCCGCGAGCGCATGCTCACCACGCCCGCTCATCGCGTCGAAGAGCTCCCCAATGGCTCCGTCCTCATCGTCACCTGGCCCATCGCCGCGGACTTCGCCAGTGAAGCAGCCCGCGTCGCCCAGGCCCGCGCATGGGTCCACCTCCGGCCGGACCTCGACTTCGACACCGTGCTGGCCATCCTCCGCGACCGAAGCGCGACCCTCGCTCCCGTCGCACCCCGCTTCGCCCCAGACATCGCCGCGCTGCTCTTACGCCTGCCCGCATATGCGCCCCTGTCCCAGCACCAGCGACGCATCGCCGAACTCAACGTCTACGTCCCTCCGGAGCCGGACGAATGGCTCCCACTGGACGCGGCCCTGCCTTCAGACGTGGCTGAACCGAAAGCCGCGCTCGCTCAGTACGCGTACTTCGCGGAACAGCTCGTGGCGCTGCTTCACACGCCCGTGCCCTCCGTCTTCAAGGCGACCCCCGAATCCCTGACGGACATCGACTTCCATTTCTGGAAGGAGACCTTCCCGGACATCTTCGAGCGTCACAACATCGATGCCATCGTGGTCCCCGCCGTCGGGGCATACCTGGGCGAGGTGCTGGTCAAACACCTGGGTGGCCAGTGGCTTCCCCGCAAGCAGTGGATGGAAGCCCAGGTCCGCGTCGGTGACCGCGTGTGGCTGCCCTTCGTCCGAGCGCACCGCTACATGCGGTCCACGCAGGCGCTGCTGGACCACTCCCTCACCCAGCTCTTCAACGTCGCCAAACGCCACGCCTACTGAGCCGGCGGCTTGAGGTCATCCGGCAACCGCTCCAGCGGCGGGCGATCCAATGCCCCCGGCCGCTCGACGCCGGAGGCCGTCCCTGCGTCCTCCACGATGGTGCCCGCGTCGCTCTGCCCCGTGGGCGGCGGCGAAGGCTTGTCCGAACAACCGGCGAGAACACCGATACACAACACGAAGAGCCAGTGGCGCATGGTCGCTCCTAGTACTTCACCCAGATGACCGTGCCCGGATGGATCTGCGTGAGCGCGGTGACGCCCGGTTCCTTCTCGATGAGCGCCTGCGTGACGGGGTTGAAGCTGTACGCCTGCGACCCGGCCCAGACGATGAGCGCGTCCTTGAACACGGTCAGGTCGTGCACGTGCTCCTGCACCGTGTACTGGTTCCATCCCGGCAACCGCGACGGCAGGAGATAGAGCGACGGCGCCGGGTTCTCCGAGGCCCCCGTGCCCGCGTCCCCATCATGGCTGTGCTCGCCTCCCGCCGTGCTCTTCCACTCCACCACCGTCTCCACGCCCGCCTGCGTGCTGCACGTCTGCGTCGTGGGGAAGAACAGGGTGGTGAACGGCTTCGAGGGCAGCTTCATCCGCAGCCCCAGGTGGAAGAAGTGCGTGTCCCCCGCCTTCACGCTGCCCGCGGGCTTCGTCCACGTCACCGCCGTCACGTTGCCGTTGGCGTCCTTCTCCACCTCGGCAGGGCCGAACACGGAGTCCAGCGGGCGCACGCCCGTCACGCCCTCGGGAATCTGGACCCGCATCCTGGACGTGTCCGCGCCATCACAGCCGTGGCTCACCGTGAAGTCCGCCTCGAAGGTCGCCCCGGCATGGGGAGGCGTGGTCCCGGACACCGCCGCGTGCGCGAAGGCGGAGGAGGACAGCAGCGAACCCGCGACGAAACACAGCGGACCCAAGAGAGACTTCATCGGGTGACTCCAGGAAGAAGGGAGCATCCCGGATAGCAGTCCACCGTGGAGCGCCCGCTGCGGTCATTTGTCGCAGCGCTCGCACCCAACAGACTCACGGCAGCGCGATGCGCTCCGGAGCCCCCTGCGTCCCCTGCCCGGTGTGACAGCTGTTGCAGTCTCCGCTGCTCTGCGGCGTGGCCATCACCCGCGTCGCGCCATCCGGCCCCACCAGCCGCGCCCGGTACGGCAGCGGGAAGGACGGCTGGAGCGTCGTGGACAGGAAGTTGCCCGAGGCGTTCGGCACCAGCGTGAGCCGCACCTGGCCGTCCGCGTCCAATATCTCCACCTTCACCTTCGACGGCGCCTCCAGCCGCGCGTCACATCCGTCCGCCTCATGGAGCGACGGGAACACCGTGCCCATGAAGAAGTAAGCCACGGAGGGCGCCTGCCGCAGGTGGCAGCTCCGGCACGCGTATCCCGGCGCCATGGTGGCCCCGGTGCCGCCCGTCGCCTCGGTCCAGACGCTCCCGCTCGCGCACGTCGCCGGAGCGGGCCCTGCATCCACGCCCGCGTCCCAGTCCAGCGTCACCGCCATGGCCGGCTCCGCGGAACAGCCCAGCACGCCGCCCCAGAGCAGCGCCGTCCCCATCCACCGTGTCACATCACGCACCGGCCTCGGCATGGCTCACGCTCCCGCCCGCCCTGCGGCACAAGCGCGCAGGGGCCGTGTCGGACCCACCCCGTATCGTCCTCGAACCCTGACGAGATGAATCCAAGGAATCCTATTTTCACAGACAATTCACAGACAGGGACGGCGTTCCGGGTGTCGGCGAAGCCTCAGGGAGGGTGGACTCATACACTCCGCGTGTTCCCGTCGCATGATCCGATGTGTCACGTTTACTCGGACACTACGCGCAGTATCCCGTGAACAAGGGAGGTCCCCGGGTTTCCGACCTTGGGGGTCGTTTGAATGTCCCGCCGTTCGCGCGATGAAGAGATTCGCGGCCCAGACGCTCTCCGAATTCCGTTCCCATGAAACTCGCACTCCGCCCTGCCCCTGATTCACGCGCTCCCCGCCGTGCCCATGGCGCGGCGTGGCGACAATGTGGGTGGGGGGGATTGCTCGCGCGCGCGCCAGACGATACATGCGCGAAACAACGCCCCTTCACGGCGGGTGCTGCTTGCGACTGACCTCTTGAAACCGTGTCTTGCCGGGAGACCGCAGCACCCCGGCCCCTGAATTCGCGCCTCCGTGCTCCCCGTGCACGGAACACCCCCGCATCCCAGGAGTCGCGTCAATGCCCACTGGAACCCTGCCCGGTTTCTCCCCGGCCACCGACTTTGCGTTTTCCACTCTGGTTGAATTGCTGCGCGTCCGCGCAAGCACCCAGGGAGACCGCCGTGGCTTCACGTTCCTGCTGGACGGGGAAACGGACGAAGCGCACCTGACGTACGCGGAGCTGGATCAGAAGGCCCGCGCCATCGCGGCGGCGCTCCAGGCGCGCGGCGCGCAGGGGCAGCGGGCGCTGCTGCTGTACCCGCCCGGGCTGGACTACATCGCCGGGTTCTTCGGCTGTCTGTACGCGGGCGTCATCGCGGTCCCCATCTATCCGCCGGACCCCATGCGCCTGGCGCGCACACTGCCGCGCCTCCTGGCCATCAGCCAGGACGCGCAGGCCACCATCGCCCTCACCACCGACTTCATCTACGGCATGGGGGAGATGCTCTTCGAGCAGGCGCCGGAGCTGCGGGAGCTGCACTGGATCGCCACGGACACGCTGGACGCGGAGGTCGCCGAGGGGTGGAAGGACCCGGGCGTGGCCACGGACACGCGGGTGTTCCTCCAGTACACGTCCGGCTCCACGTCGTCGCCCAAGGGCGTGGTGCTGACGCACGGCAACCTGCTGCACAACTCGAAGCTGATCCACGAGTGCTTCGGTCACTCGGACAAGAGCCAGGGCGTCATCTGGCTGCCGCCGTACCACGACATGGGCCTCATCGGCGGCATCCTGCAGCCCTTGTACGGCGGCTTCCCGGTGACGCTGTTCTCGCCGGTGGACTTCCTCAAGCGCCCCATGCGCTGGCTGGAGGCCATCTCCCGCTACAAGGCCACCACGAGCGGCGGGCCCAACTTCGCGTTCGACCTGTGCGTGCGCAAGTCCACGCCGGAGGAGCGCGCGAAGCTGGACCTGAGCCACTGGGACCTGGCCTTCAACGGCGCGGAGCCCATCATGCCGGACACGCTCCGGCGCTTCGCGGAGGCGTTCGGTCCGCAGGGGTTCCGCTCGGAGGCCATCTATCCCTGCTACGGCCTGGCGGAAGGCACGCTCATCGCCTCGGGTGGTGACAAGCGCGAGCTGCCCGTGCAGCGCACCGTGGACGCGGGCGCGCTGAAGGACAACCGCGTGGTGGCGAAGGAGGCGGCGAGCCCCGGCGCCCAGACGCTGGTGGGCTCCGGCCGCAACCTCACCGACCAGCGCCTGGTCATCGCGCATCCGGAGACGGGCGCGCCGCTGCCGGCGGGCCAGGTGGGTGAGATTCGCGTCGCCGGGCCCAGCATCGCGCAGGGCTACTGGGGCCGCGACGAGCAGACGCGCACCACGTTCCAGCAGCCGCTGGCCGGCACGGGCGACCCGACGCCGTACCTGCGCACGGGCGACCTGGGCTTCCTCGCGGACGGCGAGCTGTTCGTCACGGGCCGCCTGAAGGACCTGATCATCATCCGCGGGCGCAACCACTACCCGCAGGACATCGAGCGCACGGTGGAGTCCGCCCACCCCGCCATCCGCCCCGGCTGCACGGCGGCGTTCTCCATCGAGCAGGATGACGAGGAGCGCCTCATCGTCGTGACGGAGGTGGACCGCCGCGCGGTGGAGCGCGACGGCGTGGACCTGGACGCGCTGGCGCAGGGCATCCGGCAGGCCGTGGCGGCCGGGCACGACCTGCAGGCCCAGGGCGTGGTGCTGCTGGGGCCGGGCGCCATCCCGAAGACCTCCAGCGGCAAGATCCAGCGCTTCGCCACCCGCGCGGAGTACGTCGCGGACACGCTGGAGGCGCTGCACAAGAGCGTCATCGCCGCGGCCGCCGCCCCGGCGCCCGAGGCCGTGAAGACCGCCACTCCGGAGGCCGCCGCCGCGACCGCGCCCGTGGGCCCGGACACCAGCATGCTGCAGAAGATGCTGGCGGTGGTGACGGACCCCACCGCGCGCCGGGCCATGGTGACGGTGTTCCTGCAGGAGCAGGCCGCGCAGGTGCTGCGGCTGCCCACCGCGCAGGTGGACGCGAGCAAGCCACTGCATGCCTACGGCGTGGACTCGCTGATGGCGGTGGACTTCAAGAGCGCGGTGGACGCGGGGCTGAACATCGACCTGCCGCTGTCGGACGTGCTCCAGGGCGTGTCGCTGTCGAAGCTGGCGGAGGCCGTGGTGACGCTGATGTCGGCGCCCCCGTCCCAGCAGGCCTCCAGCGCGGTGGCCGCGTCGTCCGCCACCGGTGACGCGCCCCTGTCCGGCGGACAGCAGGCGCTGTGGTTCATGCACCAGCTGGCGCCGGACAGCGCCGCCTACCACGTGCCCGTCGCGGTGCGCGTGCGCGCGGGGCTGGACGCGAACGCGCTGAAGGGCGCCTTCGAGGCGCTGGTGGCCCGCCACCCCGCCCTGCGCACCACGTTCGTCATGGCGGCCACCGGCCCCGTGCAGCGCGTGCACGCGGAGCTGCCGCTGGACTTCACCACCACGGACGCGAAGGGCTGGAGCGACGCGCAGGTGGCGGAGCACCTGTCCGCCGAGGCCCGCCGCCCGTTCGACCTGGAGAAGGGTCCGCTCCTGCGCGTGCGGCTGGTGTCGCGGTCCGCGGAGGACCACGCGCTGCTCATCGCGATGCACCACATCGTCACCGACTTCTGGTCGCTGGCGGTGATGGCGGAGGAGCTGGACGCGCTCTACCCCGCGCTCAAGCTGGGCAAGCGGCCCACGCTGGCGCAGCCCGCGCGCACGTACGCGGACTACGCGCGCTGGCAGGCGGAGATGCTCACCGGTGCTCGCGGCCAGGCGCTGGAGAAGTACTGGCGCGAGCAGCTGTCCGGCACGCTGCCCGTGCTGGACCTGCCCACGGACCACCCGCGTCCCCCGGCGCAGACCTTCAACGGCCGCGTCCACACCACCCGGCTGAGCGCGGACGTCGCGAGCGCGGTGAAGACGCTCGCGCGTGATAACGGCGCCACGCCGAACATGGTGCTCCAGACGGCGTTCCAGGTGCTGCTGCACCGCTACACCGGCCAGCAGGACTTCACGCTGGGCGTGGTGAGCGCGGGCCGCGGACGCGCGGAGCTGGCGGGCATCACCGGCTACTTCGTCAACCCGCTGGTGGTGCGCACGCGCCCGTCCCCCACCCTGTCCTTCACGGACTACCTGGCCCAGACGCGCCAGACGATGCTGGGCGCGCTGGAGCACCAGGACTACCCCTTCAGCGCGCTCGTGGACCGGCTGCAGCCGGTGCGGGACCAGAGCCGCTCGCCGCTGTTCCAGGTGATGTTCGTCTACCAGCGCGCCTCCAAGCTGGACGAGCGCGGCCTCACGCCCTTCGCCCTGGACATCCCGGGCGCGAAGTCCACCGTGGCGGGCCTGCCCATCGAATCGCTGGTGCTGTCGCACGGCGGCGCGCAGTTCGACCTCACCCTCACCATGGGCGAGGCGGACGGCGAGCTGGTGGCCTCCTTCGAGTACAACACCGACCTCTTCGAGGCCGGCACCATCGAGCGCATGGCCGGGCACCTGGCCACGCTGCTGTCCGGCATCGCCGCCTGGCCGGGCCGCGCGCTCGCGGGGCTGCCGCTGCTCACGCAGCCTGAACGGCAGCAGCTCCTGGAGACCTGGAAGGGTCCCCGCGTGCCGCTCACGCAGAAGGACATGCTGCCCGCGCTCTTCGCTGCCCAGGTGGCGCGCACGCCGGACAACGTCGCGGTCCTCTTCAAGGACGCGCAGCTCACCTACCGCGAGCTGGATGCGCGCGCAGGCCAGCTGGCTTCGTGGCTGCGCGGCGCGGGCGTGAAGCCGGGCGACATCGTGGGCATCTGCCTGGAGCGCTCGGTGGAGACGCTGGTGTCCGTGCTGGCGGTGATGGCCGCGGGCGCGGCGTACGTGCCCATCGACCCGGCCTACCCGTCCGAGCGCGTGGCCTTCATCCTGGGCGACACGCAGGCGCCGGTCCTCATCACCCAGTCCTGGCTCCAGCGCACGCTGCCCTCCGGCACCACCGCGCGCACGCTGTTCGTGGACCAGCCGCTGGACGGCGCGCTGTCCTCCGCGCCCGCCGCGACGGTGGCGGCCGGGGACCTAGCGTGCCTCGTCTACACCTCCGGCTCCACCGGCCAGCCCAAGGGCGTGATGCTGGAGCACGGCGGCCTGGCGAACCTCGTCCGCTCGTTCGTGGAGTCCTACGCGCCCACGGCCACGGACCGGATGCTGCCGCTCACGTCGGTGGCCTCGGCCAGCTTCGTGGGCGAAATCCTCCCGCTCCTGTGCACGGGTGGCGCGCTGGTGCTGCCCACCGAGGATGAGATCCTCGACCAGGAGAGGCTGTTCCAGCTGATCACCCGCCACACCGTCACCATCGTGAGCACCGTGCCCGCGGTCATCGCCGGGCTCAACGCGCGCCTGGAGCAGCTGCCGCCGCTCAAGCTGGTGCTCTCCGGTGGAGAGGCGCTGGTGGCCAGCGACGTGGAGAAGCTGCTGGCCACCGTGCCGGTGGTGAACGGCTACGGCCTCACGGAGACCACCGTGTGCTCCACCTACCACCGCATGGCGGTGGAGGACCTGCAGGGCCACGCGTGGGTGCCCATTGGCCGGCCCGTCATCAACACGGACGTGTACGTGCTGGACGCGGAGAAGAACCTGCTGCCCGTGGGCGTCGCCGGTGAGCTGTACGTCGGCGGCCTGGGCGTGGCGCGCGGGTACTGGAAGCGGCCGGAGCTGACCACGGAGCGCTTCGTCGCGAACCCGTTCGCCTCCGACAAGGGCGAGCGCCTGTACCGCACGGGCGACCGCGCGCGCTGGCTGCCGGACGGCGTGCTCACGTTCCTGTCCCGCGCGGATGATCAGGTGAAGATCCGCGGCTTCCGCATCGAGCTGGGTGAGGTGGAGGCCGCCGTGCGCCGCCACCCGGCCGTGAAGGACGCGTTCCTGATGGCGCGCGAGGACTCGCCCGGCGACAAGCGCCTGGTGGCCTACGTGGTGCTGGGCGAGCCCGCGCCCACGCACTCGGACCTGAACACCTTCCTCGCGGAAGGACTGCCGCCGTACATGCTGCCGTCCGCGTACGTGCCGCTGTCCGCGCTGCCCCTGTCGCCCAACGGCAAGGTGGACGCGAAGGCGCTGCCCGCGCCGGAAGGGGCGCGCCTCGCCTCCGGCGTCGCCTACGCCCAGCCGCAGAGCGCGGTGGAGCGCAGCGTGGCGGCCATCTGGGCGGCGGTGCTCAAGGTGGAGCGCGTGGGCCTCAACGACAACTTCTTCGAGCTGGGTGGCAACTCGCTGCTCATCGCGCAGGCCCACCGGCGCCTGAAGGAAGAGCTGGGCGCGGACCTCGCGCTGGTGGACATGTTCAAGTTCACCACGGTGAGCGCGCTGGCCCAGCACCTCGCGAACAAGGGCGAGGACTCGGGCGCGGCCTCCCAGAAGATCAAGGACGAGGCGGAGCGCCGCCGCGCCGCCCAGGCGAAGCGTCAGCAGGCGCGCGGCCGCAAGTAACGAACGACTTTCAGGCACACCCCCCAGATTTCGAAGGACGGCTCCATGAGCACTGACACCCCCGAAGTGGATGGCATCGCGGTCATCGGCCTGGGTGGCCGGCTTCCCGGCGCGAAGACCATCGCCGAGTTCTGGAAGAACCTCACCGGCGGCGTGGAGAGCATCACGTTCTTCACCGACGAGGAGCTCATCGCGGAGGGCGCCGACCCCGCGATGGTCCGCGCACCCAACTACGTGAAGGCCCGCGGCACGCTGGGCGACACGGATCAGTTCGACGCGGCCTTCTTCGGGATGAACCCCCGCGAGGCCGCGCTGATGGATCCGCAGCACCGCGTCTTCCTGGAGTGCGCGTGGGAGGCCATGGAGAGCGCCGGCTACAGCCCGGAGCGCCAGCCCGGCCGCGTGGGCGTGTTCGGCGGCATGAGCATGAACACGTACCTGCTCTCCAACCTGTACTCGCACCTGGCGCACGTCGCGTCGGTGGAGAGCCTCCAGGCGTCCATCGGCAACGACAAGGACAGCCTCACCACGGAAGTGGCGTACCGGATGGACCTGAAGGGCCCGGCCGTCACGGTCCAGTCCTCGTCCTCCACGTCGCTCACGTGCATCCACTACGCCTGCCAGAGCCTGCTGTCGTTCGAGTGCGACATGGCGCTGGCCGGTGGCGTGTCCATCCACTTCCCGGAGAAGGCGGGCTACCTGTACCACGAGGGTGGCACCACGGCGCCGGACGGCCACTGCCACACCTTCGACGCGGAGGCCGCGGGCTTCGTCGCCGGCCACGGCGCGGCGGTGGTCGCGCTCAAGCGCCTGTCGGACGCGCTCAAGGACGGTGACACCGTCTACGCGGTGGTGCGCGGCTCGGCGGTGAACAACGACGGCTCGCAGAAGGTCAGCTACATGGCCCCGGCCGTCGCGGGTCAGGCGGAGGTCATCGCGCTGGCGCAGGCCGTCGCGGGCGTGGAGCCGGACTCCATCGGCTACGTGGAGGCGCACGGCACCGCGACCAAGGTCGGCGACCCCATCGAGGTCGCGGCGCTCACGCAGGCCTTCCGCCAGGGCACGGACAAGAAGAACTTCTGCGCGCTGGGCTCGGTGAAGAGCAACATCGGCCACCTGGACTCGGCGGCGGGCGCGGTGGGCTTCATCAAGGCGGCCCTCACGCTGCACCACAAGGTCATTCCGCCCAGCCTCAACTTCAAGACGCCCAACCCGGCGTGCGACTTCCCCAACAGCCCGTTCTACGTGAACACGGAGCTGCGCGACTTCCCTCGCGGTGAGACGCCGCGCCGCGCGGGCGTCACGTCGCTGGGCATGGGCGGCACCAACGCGCACGCCATCCTGGAGGAGGCGCCGGAGCTGCCCGCCACCGACAAGGCCCGCCTGCCCGCGCAGGTGGTGCTGCTGTCGGCGCGCACGGAGAACTCGCTGGAGGTCGCCACGGACCGGCTGGCCGCGCACCTGCGCGAGAACCCGGACGTGGACCTGGCGGACGTGGCGTACACGCTCCAGGTGGGCCGCAAGCGCTTCGGCAAGCGCCGCGCGGTGGTGGCGCGCACCACGGCGGAGCTGGCCTCCGCGCTGGCGGAGCGCACCCCGGGCCGCGTCTTCTCCGGCAGCGCGGAGAACAGCGGCCGTCCGGTGATGTTCATGTTCTCCGGACAGGGCTCGCAGTACGTGGACATGGGCCGCGAGCTGTATGAGACGGAGAGCGCCTTCCGCGCCCAGGTGGACACCTGCGCGGAGAAGCTCAAGCCGCACCTGGGCCTGGACCTGCGCACGGTGCTCTACCCGGCCGCGGAGTCGCGCGAGCTGGCGTCGGAGCGCCTGAAGCAGACGGGCCTCACGCAGCCCGCGCTGTTCGTCATCGAGTACGCGCTGGCGAAGCTCTGGGAGTCGTGGGGCGTGACGCCGCACGCGATGGTGGGCCACAGCATCGGTGAGTACGTGGCCGCGTGCCTCGCGGGCGTGTTCAGCCTGGATGACGCGCTGGCCCTGGTGGCCGCGCGCGGCCGGCTGATGCAGTCCCTGCCCGCGGGCTCCATGCTCGCGGTGTCCCTGCCGGAAGAGCACGTCACGCCCATGCTCCCGGAAGGCCTGTCCGTGGCGGCGGTGAACAGCCCGGCCACGTGCGTCGTCGCCGGCCCCACGCCGCTCATCGACGCGTTCGTGGAGACGCTGAAGCTCCAGGGCCTGGCGTCCTCGCGGCTGCACACGTCGCACGCGTTCCACTCGGCGATGATGGACCCCATCCTGGACGCCTTCCGCGAGGCGGTGCGCAAGGTGGCCCGGAAGGCGCCGGCGAAGCCCTACCTGTCCAACGTCACCGGCACCTGGGTGACCGCCGAGCAGGCCACGAGCCCTGACTACTGGGCCAAGCACCTGCGCGGCGCGGTGCGCTTCGCGGACGGCGTGGGCGAGCTGCTGAAGGAGTCCGACGCCATCCTGCTGGAGGTCGGCCCGGGCAACACGCTCGTGACGCTGGCGCGGCAGCACCCGGACAAGGGCGCGAAGCACGCGCTGATCAACTCGCTGCGCCACCCCAAGGAGCAGGTCGCGGACCTGGACCACGTGCTGGGCACGCTGGGCCGGCTGTGGCTGGAGGGCGTGGAGGCGGACTGGGACGCGTTCCGGGGTGGTGAGAAGCGCCGCCGCATCGCGCTGCCCACGTCCCCCTTCGAGCGTCAGAAGCACTGGGTGGACCCGCGCAAGGAGACCGCCGCCGACGGCGAGCGCTCCGAGTGGGCCTCCGCGGATCAGAAGCAGCCCGTGGCCCGCTGGTTCTACCTGCCGTCGTGGCAGCGCGCGCTGCCGTCGCCGCAGGGCACCTGGAGTGAGAAGAAGGCCACCTGGTGGCTGCTGCTCCCGGATGACTCCAACGAGGGCCTGGGCGCGCGGCTCGCGCTCAAGCTGGGCGAGGCCGGCCAGGACGTGGTGCGCATCACCCCGGCCGCCGTCACCGCGAAGCACGACGAGCACCACTGGTCGCTCGCGCTGGGTGGCGAGGCCACGGTGCTGGAGGCGCTGACCGCGCAGGGCCGCGCTCCGGACCACGTGCTGCACCTGGGCACGCTGGGCCTGGGCGACGTGCACGGCGAGGCGGACTTCGAGTCCGCGCTGGGCAAGGGCTTCCTGGGGCTGTTGTCCCTGGCGCAGGCCCTGGGCCGTCAGCCCGGCACGCGTCCCGTGTCGCTGGTCGCGGTGACGAACCGCATGCAGGCGCTGGGCGATGAGGCTCCGAACCCGGAGCTGTCCACCGTGCTGGGCCCGGTGCGCGTGATTCCGCAGGAGTACGGCCACCTGTCCGCGAAGGCCGTGGACGTGCGCCTGCCGCCCTCCGGCAGCTGGCAGGAGACGGCGCTGGTGGAGGCCCTGCTGTCCGAGGCCGCCACGCCCTCCAAGCTGGAGAACGTCATCGCGTACCGCGGCGGCGCCCGGTGGGTGCAGCACTTCGAGCACGTGCCGGCGGACGCGCCTCGCAGCGCACAACTGCCGCTGCGCGATGGGGGCGTGTACCTGCTCATCGGCGGGTTCGGCACGCTGGGCTTCTCCCACGCGAAGTCGCTGGCGAAGCGCGCGAAGGCGAAGCTCGTGCTCGCGGGCCGCACGGCGCTGCCGGAGCGCTCGCAGTGGGACGCGCACCTGTCCGCGCATGGCGAGGACGACGCCGTCTCCCGCCGCATCCGTCAGGTGCGCGAGCTGGAGGCGCTGGGCGCCCAGGTGCACACCGTCGCCGTGGACGCGGGCAACAAGGTCCAGGTGAAGGAGGCGGTGGACGCGGCGCTGACGCACTTCGGCGCGCTGCACGGCGTGGTGTTCGCGGCGGGTGACGTGGGCCAGGCGCTCTTCCGCGCCATCCCGGACACTCGCCCCGAGGACGTGCGCGACACGTTCCATGGCCGCGTGCGCGGGCTGTACGCGCTGGAGGAGGCGGTGCGCGGACGCGCGCTGGACTTCTGCGTGCTGTCGTCGTCGCTGGCGGCGGTGCTGGGCGGACTGGGCCTGGCGTCGTACTCGGCGGCCACGTCCTTCATGGACGCGTTCGCCACCAAGCAGGCGCAGACGTCGCCGGTGCCGTGGATGAGCGTGGGCTGGGACGCGTGGCAGTACGAGTCCCGCGCGGGCGGCGCGCAGAGCCCGTTCGGCGCGCTGGCCATCACGGCCTCCGAGGGCGAGGACGCCTTCGAGCAGCTCTTCCAGCTGGGCGCCGTGTCCCACGTGGCCGTGTCCACGAGCAACCTGCGCGCCCGCGCTCGCAAGTGGGCGCAGCCGGCCGCGGCTCAGGAGCAGGAACAGGCGAAGAAGCAGGACGCGGGCTCGGCCCTGGGCACCACGCCCCGGCCCACCCTGCAGAACGCCTATGTGCCGCCGCGCGACGCGCTGGAGGAGCAGATCGCCCAGCTGTGGCAGACGACGCTGGGCATCGACCAGGTCGGCGTGCACGACAACTTCTTCGAGCTGGGTGGCAACTCGCTCGTCGGCGTGAAGCTGATTGCCCGCGTGCGCGAGCAGTTCGGCGTCGCGCTGCCGGCCGTCACCCTCTACGAAGGCCCCACCGTGGGGGCGCTGGCCAGGCTGCTCAAGGCCGCCAGCGGCAGCGAGGACACGGAAGCCGCGCCCGAGGAGACCGAGGCGCTCAGCCGCGGGGAGCGCCGCCGTGCGCGCCGCGCGAATCGCCGGGGCGAAGGCGCCACCGACGAGGAGTAGCCGTCCCCTCCCTCCCCCACCTTTCGAAGCCCGAGCACACCCCATGTCCGCTGAATCGAACATCGACGCGCAGGCCATCGCCATCGTCGGCATGGCCGGACGTTTCCCCGGCGCTCCCGACCTGGACTCCTTCTGGAAGAACCTGCGCGACGGCGTGGAGTCCATCCAGCCCGTACCCGACGCGGAGCTGGAGAAGCTGGGCGTGGACCCCGTCCTGCGCAAGGACCCGCGCCACGTGAAGGCCAGCGCCGCGCTGGCCGGCATGGAGCTGTTCGACGCGGGCTTCTTCGGCTTCACGCCCCGCGAGGCGGAGCTGATGGATCCGCAGCACCGCGTCTTCCTGGAGTGCGCGTGGGAGGCGCTGGAGAAGGCGGGCCACACGCCCGAGGGCTTCGACGGCTCCATCGGCGTGTTCGCGGGCGCGGCCACGAACACGTACCTGGTGTTCCACCTGGTCCCCAACTTCGACCAGCTGAGCGGCATGGACCAGGTGCAGGTGGACGTGAACAACGGCGGCGACTTCCTGGCCACCCGCGTCGCGTACAAGCTCAACCTGCGCGGCCCCAGCTACTCCATCACCAGCGCGTGCTCCACGTCGCTCGTGGCCACGCACGCGGCCTGCCAGAGCCTCTTGAATGAAGAGTGCGACCTGGCCCTGGCCGGCGGCGTGTCCGTGCACGTGAAGCACCCGGAGGGCTACCCCTTCGTGCCCGGCGGCATCGTGTCCCCGGACGGCCACTGCCGCGCGTTCGACGCGAAGGCGGAGGGCACGGTGTTCGGCAGCGGCGTGGGCGTGGTGGTGCTCAAGCGGCTGGCGGACGCCATTGAAGACGGCGACCACATCCACGCCATCATCAAGGGCAGCGCCATCAACAACGACGGCGCGCTGAAGGTGGGCTTCACCGCCCCCAGCGTGGAGGGCCAGGCCACCGTCATCACCGAGGCCCTGGGCGCCGCGGGCGTGGCCCCGGAGACCATCGGCTACCTGGAGGCGCACGGCACCGGCACGAAGATGGGCGACCCCATCGAGGTGCGCGCGCTCAACAAGGCGTTCAAGTTCCGCTCGGCGGCGGCGAAGGCGAACCCTCCGAAGATTCCGGTGGGCTCGCTCAAGAGCAACATCGGCCACCTGGCCAACGCGGCCGGCGTGTCCAGCCTCATCAAGGCGGTGATGACGCTGGAGAACCGCCAGATTCCGCCCAGCCTCCACGTCACGGAGGTCAACCCGGAGATTCCGTTCTCGGGCGGTCCGTTCTTCGTCAACTCGAAGCTCACGGACTGGCAGGCGAACCCCAAGCACCCGCGCCGCGCGGGCGTGAGTTCCTTCGGCGTGGGCGGCACCAACGCGCACGTCGTGCTGGAGGAGGCCCCGGCCCTTCCGCCCTCCGGCGCGTCCCGGCCCGCGCAGCTGCTGGTGCTGTCCGCGAAGAGCGACGCGGCGCTGGACGCGGCGACGAAGAACCTGGCCGCGCACCTGAAGGCGCACCCCGCGCAGGCGCTGGCGGACGTGGCCTTCACGCTCCAGGCGGGCCGTCAGGCCATGGCGAAGCGGCGCGTGCTGGTGTGCCGCGACCGCGACGACGCGCTCGCGGCGCTGGACGTGGAGGGCAGCCCGCGCCAGTGGACGCACACGCCGGACGTGCACGAGCGGCCGGTGGCGTTCCTGTTCCCCGGCCAGGGCTCGCAGTACGTGGGCATGGCGCGCGACCTGTACGCGTCCGAGCCGACCTTCAAGCGGCACCTGGACGCGTGCGCGGACAAGCTGACGTCGCACCTGGGCCTGGACCTGCGCACGGTGCTGTTCCCGGAGGCCTCCAAGGCGGAGGCCGCGACGCAGGCGCTGACGCGCACGGAGCTGACGCAGCCCGCGCTCTTCGCCGTGGAGTACGCGCTGGCGAAGCTGTGGATGGCCTGGGGCGTGAAGCCCTCCGCGATGCTGGGGCACAGCATCGGTGAGTACGTGGCCGCGTGCCTCGCGGGCGTGTTCACCCTGGACGACGCGCTGGCGCTGGTGGCCGCGCGCGGCAAGCTGATGCAGGGGCTGCCGTCGGGTTCCATGCTGTCCGCGAAGCTGGAGGAGTCCGCGCTCAAGCCGCTGCTCCCCGCGAACGTCAGCGTGGCGGCGGTGAACGCGCCGGGCTTCACCGTCGTGGCGGGCCCCACCGACGCGGTGGACGCGCTCCAGGCGAAGCTGGAGGCGCAGGGCGTGGAGGTGTCGCGGCTGCACACGTCGCACGCGTTCCACTCCGCGATGATGGACCCCATCCTCGCGGCCTTCACCGCGCGCGTGCGCCAGGTGAAGCTCAGCGCGCCTGGCCTGCCCTTCCTGTCCAACGTGACGGGCACCTGGATTGAGGCCGCGCAGGCGACGGATCCGGACTACTGGGCCACGCACCTGCGCCAGGCCGTGCGCTTCTCCGCGGGCCTCCAGGAGCTGTCCCGCAAGTGGCCGCAGGCGGCGCTCCTGGAAGTGGGCCCCGGCACGGTGCTCACCACGCTGGCGAAGCAGCAGCCGGGCGCGGAAGCGCGCGTGCTCATCGCCTCCACGCGGCATCCTCGCGAGCAGGCTCCGGACCTCCAGGTGCTGCTGGGCGCGCTGGGCCGGCTGTGGCTCAACGGCGTGACGGTGGACTGGAAGGGCTTCGCGTCCAACGAGCAGCGCCGCCGCGTGCCGCTGCCCACCTACCCCTTCCAGCGCGAGCGCTACTGGATTGACGCGAAGCCGCTGGGCGGCGGTGCCCGCGCGGACGCGCCCGCGTCGCTGACGAAGCGCCCGGACGTGGCGGACTGGTTCTACGCGCCGTCGTGGAAGCTGTCCCCGCTGCCCAAGGCGAAGGACACGGCGGGCGCGGGCTGGCTGGTGCTCGCGGATGACACCGGCGTGGCGGAGGCCCTGGCGCCGAAGCTGGGCGGGGACATCTTCCGCGTCGTCCCCGGCGCGCGCTTCGAGCAGCGCCCGGATGGCTCATTCACGGTGGATCCGGCGCGCCGCGAGGACTACTGCGCGGTGCTGGAGGCGCTGAAGAAGCAGGGCCGCGCGTTCTCCAACGTCGTGCACCTGTGGAGCCTGTCGAAGGAGCCCGCGTCACTGGACGTCGGCTTCCACAGCCAGCTGTTCCTCGCCCGTGCCCTGAGCGAGACGGGCCACCTGGAGCCGCTCACCTGGTCCGTGGTGACCAGCCGCTCCGCCCGCGTGGAGCAGGCGGATGCGCAGCTGCCGGAGCAGGCCCTGCTGGTGGGCCCCTCGCGCGTGCTGCCGCAGGAGTACCCGAACCTCTCCTGCCGCTTCGTGGACGTGGTGCCCGGCGACGCGGGCGCGGTGGCGGACCGGCTGGCCGCGGAGCTTCGCGCGGAGCCGCGTGACGCGGTGGTGGCCCTGCGTGGCCGCCAGCGCTGGGTGCAGACCTTCGAGCCCGTGCGCCTGGAGGCGGCCGGCGCCGAGGTCCTGCGCGACGGCGGTGCCTACCTCATCACCGACGGCCTCACCGGCATCGGCCACGCGCTGGCGTCCGAGCTGGCCACGGTGCACCACGCGAAGCTGACGCTGGTGGAGACGGCGGACTTCCCCAGCCGCGGCCAGTGGACGGCGTGGGTGGAGAAGCACGGCGTCGAGGACGCGGTGTCCCGCCGCATCCAGCGCGCGCTGGCCCTGGAGCGCACGGGCGTGGAGATGCTGGTGCTGCCCGCGGCCCTCACCGACGTGGAGTCCATGCGCGGCGTGGTGGACGCGGCGGTGGCGCGCTTCGGCCGCATCGACGGCGTCATCCACGCGGCGGGCGGCATGCAGGGCGCCACGCTGGGCACCATCGCGGAGACGGGCCCGGACGAGTGCGCCTGGCACTTCCGCCCGCAGGTGCACGGCGTGCGCGTGCTGGAAGAGGTGCTGCCGAAGGAGGGCCCCGCGTTCTGCCTCCTCGTGTCGTCGCTGTCGTCCGTGCTGGGCGGCCTGGGCCAGGTGGCGCAGGCCTCCGCCAGCGCCTTCATGGACGCCTTCGCGGAAAGCCGCACGGAGGGCTTCGCCTACCCGTGGCTGAGCGTGGACTGGGACGCGTGGCAGTTCGCGGACGCGCAGGCCATGGCGGAGCTGTCCCCCACGCTGGCCCAGTTCGCCATCCAGCCCGCCGAAGGCCTGGAGGCGCTGCGCCGCGCGCTGTCGCACGGCGAGGGCGGCCGGCTGGCCGTCTCCACCGGTGACCTGGCCGCGCGCCGCCGTCAGGGGCCTCGGGCCACGAAGGCGGAGAAGGGCAAGAAGGACGCAGCGAAGGGCAACAAGCACGCCCGTCCCTCCATCCTCACGCCCTACGCCGCGCCTCGCACGGAGCTGGAGAAGACGGTCGCGGGCATCTGGGAGCAGGTGCTGGGCATCGACGGCATCGGCATCAACGACAACTTCTTCGAGCTGGGCGGCCACTCGCTGCTGGCCACGCAGCTGCGCAACCACATCCACGCGGTGCTGAAGGTGGACCTGTCACTGCGCGGCCTCTTCGAGACGCCCACCGTCGCGGGCGTCGCCGGGCGCGTGGAGCAGGAGCTGGGCAAGCGCGCGGCCTCCACGGAGAAGCCCATCGCGGAGCGCCTGCGCACCGCGTTCCCCACCGAGCGCCCCGCGCTGCTCACCGAGTACCTGCGCCACCACATCTCCGAGGGCCTGCGCATCCCGCAGGACAAGCTGCCCGCGGACGGCAGCCTCAAGGGGTACGACCTGCACGCGCTGGGCGCGGAGCTGGAGTACGACCTGCGGCAGGACTTCAAGTTCCAGCTCTACCCGCACGAGGTGCAGGCGCACCCGTCCATCCCGGAGCTGTCGAAGTACCTGCTGGTGGAGATGGACCGCCTGCAGGACCCGCAGCGCTTCGCGGAGAACAAGCCGCTGTCCGCGTACCCGCTGAAGCCCTACCGCGCCGAGGTGTCCGGCGTGCAGCGCACCAACACGGCGAAGAAGAACCCGCCCATGGTGTTCGTGCACTCCAGCCCTCGCGCCGGCTCCACGCTGTTCCGCGTGATGCTCGCGGGACACCCGCGGCTGTTCTGCCCGCCGGAAGTGAACCTGCTCTTCTTCGAGAGCATGCGCGAGTGGCGCCAGAACATCGGCTTCGGCTCTGAGATGGAGTGGACCACGGGCGGCCTGCAGTGGGCGCTCATGGAGCTGGAGAAGCTGGACTCGCCCGCCGGCGCCGCGCTGGTGGACCGGCTGGTCGCGGATGACGTGTCCGCGCAGGACGTCTACCGCCGCCTCCAGGAGAAGTCCGCGCCCCGGCTGCTCGTGGACAAGACGCCCACGTACGCCATGGACGTGGAGACGCTGGAGCGCGCGGAGCGGATGTTCGAGGGCAACAAGTACATCTACCTCTACCGCCACCCGCTCCCGGTGATGGAGTCCATCCTCCGGATGCGCTTCGACCGCCTCTTCGCCGCCGGCCTCTTCGGCGACGCGGACGTGGACCCCTACGTGGTGGCGGAGACGGTGTGGGCCCTGTCCAACCGGAACCTGCTCAACTTCTTCGACGGCATCGGCCGTGAGCGCTGCCACTGGGTGCGCTACGAGGACCTGGTCGTGGACCCCACGAAGGTGATGACCGGCGTGGCCCACTTCCTGGGGCTCGAGTTCGACGAGCGCATGGTCCAGCCGTACGACGGCAAGAAGGACCGCATGATGGGCGGCCTGGGCGACCCGAACATCCTCCAGCACCAGGGCATCGAGAAGAAGATGGGCGAGTCCTGGAAGCGCATCAAGTGGCCCCGCCCCTTCGATGCCTCCACCCACGCGGTGATTGAGCGCCTGGGCTACTCCGTGGAGGGCGCCACGCCCACGCAGCCCCTGGTGCCCGCGCAGCCGGTGGCCACGCCCGCCGCGAAGCAGAAGGTCACGGCGGCCGAGGCGGAGAAGCTGCTGGAGAACATGGACCAGCTGTCGGACGAACAGGTGGCGGAGCTGCTCGCGATTCTGGAAGACGCGGGCGGCGGTGACGGTGGTGACAGCAGCAGCAGCGAGGACGCGGCCTGACCATGACGCCCGAAGAGAAGCGAGCACGCCTGGCGCAGCTGCTGAAGGACAAGTCGCGACCTGCCTCGAAGCAGGCGCCCCTGTCCTTCGCGCAGGAGCGGATGTGGTTCCTGGACAAGTGGAGCCCCGGCAGCGCGGCGTTCCACATGCCCACCGCGGTGCGCCTGACGGGCACCGTGGACACGGACGCGCTCCAGCGCGCCCTGGCCCTGCTGGTGGAGCGGCACGACACGCTGCGCACCACCTTCCAGGAGCGCGAGGGCGGCGCCGCGCAGATCATCGCCGCCACGGGCGAGGTGCCGCTGGAGGTGATGGACCTCCAGGGGCTGCCGGTGACGGAGCGTGAGGCGGAGGCCCAGCGGCGCGTGGTGACGCTGGCGCAGCAGCCCTTCAGCCTGGAGCAGGGGCCGCTGTTGCGCGCCGTGCTGATGCTCCTGGGCAACGGCGAGCAGGTGCTGCTGATGGATCAGCACCACATCGTCTCCGACGGCTGGTCCATGGGCGTGCTCGTGCACGAGCTGGCCGTGCTGTATCGCGCCTGTCTGGAGGGGCAGCCCTCGCCGCTCAAGCCCCTGCCCCTGCAGTATTCCGACTGGGCGGCGTGGCAGAAGGAATGGCTCCAGGGCGCGGAATTGGAGCGCCAGCTCACCTACTGGAAGAACCGCCTCAACCCGAACGCGCTGCTGGAGCTGCCGCAGGACAAGCCGCGTCCGGCGCTGATGAGCTCCAAGGGTGAGCGGCAGGTGATGCACCTGTCCCCCGCCCTCACCCAGGCGCTCAAGGCGCTGGGTCAGCGCGAGGGCCGCACGCTCTTCGTCACGCTGCTGTCCGCCTTCAACGTCCTGCTGTCCCGCTACACCGGGCAGGACGACATCGTGGTGGGCACGCCCATCGCGGGCCGTCCTCGCGCGGAGGTTGAAGGGCTCATCGGCCTGTTCGTGAACATGCTGGCCTTGCGCTCGGACCTGTCCGGCAAGCCCACGTTCAACGAGCTGCTGCGCCGGGTGCACGAGTCCACGCTGGACGCGTACGCGCACCAGGACATCCCGTTCGAGCGGCTGGTGGACGCGCTCAAGCCGGAGCGGCACCTCAGCCACTCGCCCATCTTCCAGGTGATGTTCGTCCTGCAGAACGCGCCCATGCCGGCCCTGGAGGCCCCGGGCGTGGTGATGGAGGCGAAGCCGGTGGACACCGGCACGACGAAGTACGACCTGTCGCTCTTGCTGGTGGACCTGCCGCAGGGCCTGCGCGTCACCGCCGAGTACAGCACCGACCTCTTCGAGCGCTCCACGGCGGAGCGGCTGCTGGGCCACTACCTGACGCTGCTCGAAGGCATTGTCGCGCAGCCGGACGTGCCCATCTCCCGCCTGCCGCTGTTGCCCGATGCCGAGCGCCAGCGCGTGATGCACGGCTGGAACGACACGGCCGTCGCGCACCCGAAGGGCGCGACGCTGACCTCGCTCCTCGAGGCGCAGGTGGCGAGCACGCCGGACGCCGTCGCCCTGGAGTTCGAGGGCAGCCGCCTCACCTACCGCGAGCTGGATGCCCGCGCGAACCAGCTGGCGCACGCGCTGCGCAAGCACGGCGTGGGCCCGGAAGTGCGCGTGGGCCTGTGCGTGGAGCGCTCGCTGGAGATGGTGGTGGGCATCCTGGGCACGCTGAAGGCGGGCGGCGCGTACGTTCCGCTGGACCCGGGCTACCCTCAGGAGCGCCTGGGCTGGATGCTGGAGGACGCGCGTCCCCCGGTGCTCCTGGTGCAGGACCGGCTGCTGGCGCGGCTGCCCGCGTCGGACGCGAAGGTGGTGAAGCTGGACACGGGCTGGGAGGAGATTGCCCGCGAGCCCACCACCGCGCCCGCGCCCACCGCCACGGCGGACTCGCTGGCGTACATCATCTTCACGTCCGGCAGCACGGGCCGCCCCAAGGGCGCGATGAATGCCCATGGCCCGGTGGTGAACCGCCTGTTGTGGATGCAGTCCGCGTACGGGCTCACGCCCCAGGACGTGGTGCTCCAGAAGACGCCGTTCAGCTTCGACGTGTCCGTCTGGGAGTTCTTCTGGCCGCTGATGACGGGCGCGAAGCTGGTGGTCGCGAAGCCCGGCGGGCACCAGGACCCGGCCTACCTCAAGGCGCTGATTTCCTCCGCGTCCGTGACGACGCTGCACTTCGTGCCCTCCATGCTCCAGGCCTTCCTGGACGAGCCGGGCGTGGCGGAGTGCACGTCGCTGAAGCGCGTGGTGTGCAGCGGTGAAGCGCTGCCGCTGGAGCTGAAGGAGCTGTGCCTGCGCACGCTGCCCGGCGCGGGGCTGCACAACCTCTACGGCCCCACCGAGGCCGCGGTGGACGTGACGTTCCACGCGTGCAAGGCGAACGACGGCCGCCGCTCCGTGCCCATTGGCCGGCCGGTGGACAACACGCAGATCCGCATCCTGGACGCGGAGCTGCAACCGGTGCCCCAGGGCGCGGCGGGCGAGCTGTACATCGGCGGCGTGCAGGTGGGGCGCGGCTACCTGGCGCGGCCCTCTCTCACCGCCGAGCGCTTCATCCCGGATCCGTACGCGACGGTGCCGGGCGCGCGCATGTACCGCACGGGCGACGTGGCGCGGTGGCTGCCGGACGGCGAAATCGAGTACCTGGGCCGCGCGGACTTCCAGGTGAAGATCCGCGGCCTGCGCATCGAGCTGGGCGAGATTGAGTCCTCGCTGGAGAAGCACCCCACGGTGCGCCAGGCGGTGGTGCTCGCGCGCGAGGACCGGCCGGGCCAGAAGCGGCTGGTGGCCTACGTCACCGGCAAGGACGCGAAGCCGGAGGGCGCGGCGCTGCGCACGTACCTGCTGGAGCGCCTGCCCGAGTACATGGTCCCGTCCAACATCGTGGTGCTGGAGCGCATGCCGCTCAGCCCCAACGGCAAGGCGGACCGCAAGGCGTTGCCCGCGCCGGAGGCCGGTGGCGTGGATCCGTCCCGGCCCTTCGTGGCGCCGGGGACGGCCATCGAGCAGCAGATCGCCCAGGCGTGGAAGGACCTGCTCCACGTGGAGCGGGTGGGCCTGGACGACCCCTTCTTCGAACTGGGTGGCAACTCGCTGCTCGCGCTCCAGTTGCACCGCCGGTTGACGGCGGAGCTCGGCGTGACGCTGGCGCTCACGGACCTCTTCCAGTACCCCACCGTGCGGGCACTGGCGGCGCGGCTGTCGCGCCGGGAGGAGACGCCCTCGGAGGACGCGGCGCAGGCGGGCCGCTCCCGTGCCGAGGCGCGACGCACGGTCAACCGCCGCGCGGTGGCCTCGCGCGGGCGGGTGGATACGGATGGAGACGCGGATGAGTGACGCAGTGGGTGGTGGCGAGGAGCGCATCGCGATTGTCGGCCTGTCGGGCCGCTTCCCGGGTGCGCAGACGCTGGAGGGCTTCTGGGAGATGCTCCGCCGTGGTGGCGACGCGCGCCGCGTGCCCACGGACGCGGAGCTGGACGACGCGGGCGTTCCCCAGGCCCTGCGCGCCCACCCGCAGTGGGTGCGCTCCAGCTACGTGCTGGAGGGCGCGACGGAGTTCGACGCGGGCCTCTTCGGTTACAGCCCGCGCGAGGCGGAGCTGATGGACCCCCAGCAGCGCATCTTCATGGAGTGCGCGTGGGAGTCGCTGGACAACGCCGGCTATGACCCGGGCCGCTTCAAGGGCGCGGTGGCCGTCTACGCGAGCGTGAGCCTGAGCTCGTACCTGCTGCGCGCGCTGATGCGGCAGCCGGACCTGATGGACGCGGCCGGTTCGTTCGGCGTGATGCTGGCCAACGACAAGGACTACGTGGCCACGCGCGTGTCCCACCGGCTGGGCCTGCGCGGCCCCGCGGCGACGGTGCAGACGGCGTGCTCCAGCTCGCTGGTGGCGCTCCACCTGGCGTGCCAGAGCCTGCTGTCCGGTGAGAGCGACATGGCGCTCGCGGGCGGCTCGTCCGTGTCCTTCCCGCAGACGGCGGGCTACCTCTACCAGGAGGGGATGATCTTCTCGCCGGACGGCTACTGCCGCGCGTTCGACGCGAAGGCCAACGGCACCGTGCGCGGCGCGGGCGCGGCGGTGGTGGTGCTCAAGCGTCTGTCCGACGCGCTGAAGGACGGCGACACCATCCACGGCGTGCTGCTGGGCACGGCGGTGAACAACGACGGCGCGGGCAAGGTGGGCTTCACCGCGCCCAGCGTGGAGGGCCAGGCCGCGGTCATCGCCGAAGCGCTGGCCATCGCCGGCGTCACGCCGGACGACATCCAGTACGTGGAGGCCCACGCGACGGGCACCCCGCTGGGCGACCCGATTGAAGTGGCCGCGCTCAACCAGGCCTTCGGGGGCAAGGAGACGGGCCAGAAGCGCGTGGCGCTGGGCTCGCTCAAGGCGGCCATCGGCCACCTGGACGCGGCGGCCGGCATCGCGGGCGTGGTGAAGACGGTGCTCGCCATGGAGCACGGCGAGATTCCCGCGAGCCCCCACTTCGAGAAGCCCAACCCGGTCATCGACTTCGACGCGGGCCCCTTCTTCGTGCCCTCGCAGCCCCGGCCGTGGACGTCCGCGAACGGGCCGCGCCGCGCGGGCGTGAGCGCCTTTGGCATTGGCGGCACCAACACGCACGTCATCCTGGAGGAGGCCCCGAAGGCGGCCGCCCCCGCGCCGTCCAAGCGCCCGTGGCACGTGCTGCCCCTGTCCGCCCGCACGCCCGCGGCGCTCGATGCGGCGACGGAGCGGCTGGCCGCGCACCTGGATGCGAACCCGAACGCGTCCCTGGCGGACGTGGCCTACACGCTCCAGGTGGGCCGCCATGTCCACGAGCACCGCCGCGCGGTGGTGGTGAAGGACGTCGCGGACGCGAAGGCGGCGCTGCGGGACGCTCGGCGGCTGCTGGGCGGCTCCGGCACCAACACGCGCCGGCCGGTGGTGTTCCTCTTCTCCGGCCAGGGCTCGCAGTACGTGGACATGGGCCGCGGCCTCTATGAGCAGGAGCCCGTCTTCCGCGCGGAGGTGGACGCGTGCGCGGAGAAGCTGAAGGCGCACCTGGGCCTGGACCTGCTCACGGTGCTGTACCCGGCCGCGGACGCGCGTGAGAAGGCCACCGAGCAGTTGAAGCAGACGTCGCTCACGCAGCCCGCGCTGTTCGTCATCGAGTACGCGCTGGCGAAGCTGTGGGCGTCGTGGGGCGTGACGCCGCAGGCGATGGTCGGCCACAGCATCGGTGAGTACGTGGCCGCGTGCCTGTCGGGCGTGTTCAGCCTGGACGACGCGCTGGCGCTGGTGGCCACGCGTGGCCGGCTGATGCAGTCGCTGCCTTCCGGCTCCATGCTGTCCGTGCGGCTGACGCCGGAGGCGCTGGCGCCGCTGATGGACGCGCGCATCTCCGTGGCCGCCGTGAACGCGCCGGGCTTCACCGTCGTGGCGGGCCCTGCCGACGCGGTGGACGCGCTCCTGGCGAAGCTGGAGGCGCAGAAGGTGGAGGTGTCGCGGCTGCACACGTCGCACGCGTTCCACTCGCAGATGATGGACCCCATCGTGGAGGAGTTCCGCCAGGCGGTGGCGAAGGTCGCGCGCAAGGAGCCCAAGGACCTCTACCTGTCCAACGTCACCGGCACCTGGGTGACGCGCGAGGACGCGGTGAGCCCGGCGTACTGGGCGCGCCACCTGCGTGACGCCGTGCGCTTCCAGGACTCGGCGACGCTGCTGCTCAACGACCCCGAGCACGTCTTCCTGGAGGTCGGTCCCGGCAACGCGCTGGCCACGCTGGTGCGCCGCAACGCGCAGGAGGGCACGTTCCCGGCCATCCTCACGACGCTGCCCGCGCCGCGCGATGCGCAGCAGGACGCACTCACGCACGCCATGGACGCGTTCGCGAAGCTGTGGCTCGCGGGCGCGAAGACGACCGCTGGACGCGTCTACAAGGGCGAGTCCCGCCGCCGCATCCCCCTGCCCGCCTACCCCTTCCAGCGCGAGCGCTACGACC
>NZ_RAWL01000420.1:0-7402 GCF_003668885.1 Corallococcus sp. AB049A
CCCCAGCACCAGGCCCGCCAGCTCCGCGTGGCCCGGCCTCTGCCCGAACGCCGCCCCGAAGATGGCCGCCCACAGCGGCATGCTCCCCACCACCAGCGCCGCCACCCCCGAGGGCACCCCCAGGTTCTGCGCCACCGCGATGCCGCCGTTGCCCAGCACCAGCAACAGGAAGCCCGTCACCGCGCCCGCGCCCCACTGACGCAGGCCCGGCCCCGGCTGCCCCCTCAAGCGCAGTCCGGCGAACAACAGCCCGCCCGCCAGGAGGAAGCGCATCCCCGCCATCCGGAACGGCGGAAAGCCCGCCAGCGCGAACCGCATCGCCAGGTAGGTGGACCCCCAGATGACGTAGAGCGCGAAGAGGCTGAACAGCAGGCGGCCCCGGTGGGGCGCGGACTCGGCTATGTCGGAGGTCGCGGTCGCGGTCGTCACGGCGGCGGCTTCTAACCCCCACCACCCTCCAGGGCGATGTGCGCTTTGCCGTACCCGCCGCCCCACGCAGGCCGGAGAACCAGCGCCCCGCCTGCCTGCCCTCCTGCACACCCCTCCCAATTGAATGCCCGGGGCGTCCCTTTTAGAATTCTACAGGAGGCATGGAGACCCGGAGGGCGGGCCGACGGCTTCCGGAGCGTGAGCGGGAATGCCCGACGAATTGGGTGAGCGCGAAAAGGAAGTCCTCCGAGCCGTGGTGCAGGAGTACATCACCACCGGCGGCCCGGTCGGCAGTCAGCAGCTGACGCGTCGCGGAGAGTTCGACGTGTCCTCCGCGACCATGCGCAACGTGCTCGCCGACCTGGAGGCCCTGGGCTTCCTGGAGAAGCCCCACACCTCCGCCGGCCGCGTGCCCACCGACCGCGGCTACCGCTTCTACGTGGACACCCTGGTCAAGCTGCGCGACCCCGCCCCCCGCGACCGCGAGCTCATCCACGCCGGCCTCGTCCACGAGTCCAACCTGGACGACATCCTGTCGGAGGCCAGCCGCGTGCTGCACTCGCTCACGCGCCATGCGGGCGTCGTCCTCACGCCCCGCGCCGACGCCGCCGTGTTCCAGCGCATCGAGTTCCTGCGCCTGCGCGAGAACCGCGTGCTCGCCGTGCTCGTGGGCCAGAACGGCCAGGTGCACAACAAGGCCCTCACCGTGGACTTCCCGGTGACGTCCGACGAGCTCATGAAGGCCAGCAACTACCTCTCCGAGCTCCTGCACCAGGTGCCCCTGGAAGAGGCCCGCGAGCGCATCCGCGCGGAGATGGACCAGGAGCAGGCCCTCTACAACGCGCTCACCGCCAAGGCCCTCAAGCTGGGCGCCGCCGCCACCGACCTGCAGACGCCCGAGCGCGTGCTGATTGAAGGCACCGGCTCCTTCCTGGAGCAGCCGGAGTTCGCGGACGTGGAGCGCATCCGCGCGCTCTTCCGCGCCCTGGATGAGAAGCACAAGCTGCTGCACCTGCTGGACCGCGTGCAGCGCACGAAGGAGATGCACGTCTTCATCGGCGCGGAGAGCGAGTTCTCCGCCGCCGGTGACGTCACCGTCATCGCCAGCCCCTACGGCACGGCGGAGGCGGTGCTGGGCACCGTGGGCGTCATCGGGCCCACGCGCATGGACTACCGGCGCGTGATTCCCCTGGTGAACTTCACCGCCCAGGTGCTCTCCAGCGTGCTGGAGAAGGTCTGACGAACGCCCCCTACTGCGGCGCGGGCGCGTAGACGCGCAGCGCCGCGGGGGCCACCTCGAAGCGCATGGGCGTCGTGCCCACGTTCTCCCCGTCCGCGTTCACCTCCATGGGCGGATCCGTCTCCACGACGAGCCGCGACGTGTGCAGGTGCACGACGGACTCGTGCTCCAGGTGCGCGCCGCTCCTCATGCCCAGCGCCACGCGCGCCAGCGTGGCCACGTCCTGCAGGTGGCCCAGCCCCGTGCGCTCGCCGCCCTCCTCCATGGAGGGCGCGGTGATGGCGTAGACGTGGAAGCGGCGGTCGTCCAGCGTCGCGTCCGGCGCCACCATGTTCCCCGCGCCGTGGTAGCGGCCGTTGCCCACCACCAGCTGGAGCGCGTCCACCTCCAGCGTCTGGCCGTCCGCCTGGAGCCGGACGTGGAAGGGCTGCAGCGTGCGCATCTCCGCGGCGGCGGCCATGGGGTAGGCCAGCTTTCCGGCGCGCTGCTTCAATTCCTGCGTCAGCCGCTTCGCGATGGCGGTGGTGAGCCCCAGGCTGGCGGCGTTGAGGAAGGGCCGCCCGTTGACGAGCCCCACGTCCACGCGCGCCGTGTAGCCGCCGGCGATGACGTCACACGCGGCCTCCAGCGTGTCCGGGATGCCCATCGAGCGCGCGAAGTCGTTGCCGGTGCCCAGCGGCACCACGCCCAGCGTCACGTCGCGGCCCATCAGCGCCTGCGCCGCGCAGCTGATGGTGCCGTCGCCTCCTCCCACGAGGACGCGGCGGGCGCCCTGGGCGATGGCGTCCTCCACCACCTTTCGCAGCCGCTTGGGCCGCGTCAGTGCGTGCGCGGCCATGAGCGGGATGCCGTGGGCGGCCAGCAGCTCGCGGGCGTCTTCGAAGGCGTCGCGCCCCGAGCGGGAGCGCGTGTTCACCACCAGGACCGCGGGCCCTTCATCCAGGTGACGAAGGCGCGGAGGCGCGTTGAGTGCGGGTTCCAGAGGAAGCCTCGGCTTTCTGTACGGCGTCTCCAAGCTGCGCACGACGGGGCGCGCGCACCAGCGGCACCCGAGCGGAAAGGGCAGGGCCTCTGTCCATTCCCCAGCGTCGTCCCACCGCATGCTTCCGCGAATGGACAGGGGTAGGGGGCCAACGGGTTCCCTCCCTGGGGAGGCGTGTTCACCTTCCAGGCGACGCGGACTCCATGCCAGGACCCGCGCCGGGACCGTTCTCCAGGAGGGTGATGATGGCGCGTGGAAGCAAGGACAAGTACTCGGCGAAGCAGAAGCGCATGGCCGA
Organism: Corallococcus sp. AB049A; assembly: GCF_003668885.1. Taxonomy (NCBI): domain Bacteria; kingdom Pseudomonadati; phylum Myxococcota; class Myxococcia; order Myxococcales; family Myxococcaceae; genus Corallococcus; species Corallococcus sp. AB049A. The sequence continues at coordinate 2,950 of NZ_RAWL01000420.1, forward strand.
GCACATCGAGAAGGGTTACGAGAAGAAGGGCACCAGTGAGAAGACCGCGGAGGCCCGCGCGTGGGCCACGGTGAACAAGCTCACCGGTGGCGGTACGAAGGGTGGCTCCGGCAGCAAGGCGAAGGCGGCCCGCCGGCGCCCCGCGGCCCGCAAGAACGCGCGCAAGGCCGGAAGCGTGGGGGGCAAGCGCCGCGCCGCCACCGCGAAGAAGACGACCTCCAGCCGCAAGAGGGCCGCGCCCGCCCGGGCGAAGCGCACCACCACCGGCCGCAAGGCCACCTCGCGCACCGGCACCGCCGGCAAGCGCTCCACGGCCCGCAAGAGCACCGCGCGCCGTAACACGACGCGCAAGTCCACCGCGTCCCGTTCCCGCGCGAAGCGCGGCGGTTCGCGCAAGTAGCGTTTCAGCAGGGCTCCACCGGTGGCCACGAGGTCGTGGCCACCTTGGGGGCCTTCAGCGCGACTCCTCGTCCTTGGAGGTGTCGCGCGACGCCGCGTCCCAGGGCCAGGCCTCCGGGTCCTCCTCCAGCCGGCGCAGGAGCTCCGCGGGGTCCTTCACCAGCGTGCGGCAGCCGGCGGTGCGCAGGTCCTCCGCGCGGAAGCCCCCGCACAGCACGCCCACGGACGCCAGGTGCAGCTTGCCCGCGGCGAGCGCGTCGTAGGGCGTGTCGCCCACCACCACCACCGTGGCGGGGTCTGGCTTGCCCAGCTTCGTCATCGCCGCCTCGAAGATGTCCGGGTGCGGCTTGCTCTTGTCGACCTCGTCCTTGTTCGTCTTCGTCTCGAACAGGCCGTCGATGCCGCACAGCTCCACGTAGCGCTTGAGCTCGTCGTCCTTGGCGCTGGACGCAAGGGCAATCTTGCGGCCGCGCTTGCGCAGCTGCTGGAACAGCTCCTTCACGCGCGGGAAGGCGCGCACCTTGGGCAGGAACTCGCGCTTGAAGAGCGCGGAGCGGTACTCGTCCAGGTCCTTGCCGAAGCGCTCCAACTCCTCGTCGTTGAAGAAGACGGGCAGGAGCTGGTCCGAGCCCTTGCCAATCTGGCTTCGCACGTGGGCGAACGGGATGTCCCGCCCGAACTCGATGAACGACCGGCGCCAGGCCTCGGCGTGTTCGTCCACCGAGTCGATCAGCGTTCCATCCACGTCGAAGATGACGTTTTCGACCATGCGCGGCAAACCTCCGCCGCCCAAGGTGGGGCTGGGGGGCGGGCCGGTCAACCGTCCGTGGGCGACTTCGGTCCACTCTCCTGCGCTTCGCTGTCCACGAGTGTCCGGGTCTGCACGCTGTATCCGTCCGGAGCGGCGGGGGTGAAGGCGTCGTTGGGCAGGGACGTCTTGAGGTCCACCTTGGACAGCACCGTCTCCCCCTGCTTCTCATTCCCCAGCCAGCGCGTGAGCTTCTTCGGCACGCACAGCCCCAGGGACGCGTCGCAGTGCTCCTCCTCCATCCGCACCTCGCCCTGGGTGCCGTCCGGCGCGCGCGTCCGCTTGGCCAGGAAGTCCAGCGAGGGCCAGCGCAGCACGTACGTCACCTCCAGCCCGCCGGCCGCGTCGCCCTCCAGCGCCATGGACAGCTCCACGGCCTCCTTCGCCTGGGGCAGGCCGGTAACGCGCTTCGCCTTCGCGCTGCGCAACAGCAGCGGCGCGCGGAAGCCCTCCGGGACGAAGGGGGTGAAGATTTCGGTGAGGAACGCGGACAGCTTCTCCGCAGAGACCTGGGACGTGAAGGTGGTGAACTGCTTCGCCGCCTCCACCTGCTCGTACAGGTGCTTGCCGTCCCACCACACCTGCCGGGCCTGGGGCGCGGACACGGTGCCGCGCATCTTCTGGGGCGCGCGGTACGCGAAGCTGAAGCCCGCGGACACGGAAGCCCCTTCCGTCTGGGTGCCCTCCAGCTGGTAGGCCAGGAGCTTCGCGTCGCGCGCGGCCAGCTTCTCGCGCACCTGGGCCATCAGCTCCGCGTCGTTCGCGCCTCCGGACGAGGACGAACGGCAGGCGAGGACGCACACGAGGGGCACGAGGAGGAGGGCGCGCATGGGGGGAAATCCAGGGGCTGGAAATGGAAAAGGCCCCGCTGTTCCCAGGGGGCCTTCGGACTGCCTCGGTGAGGAGGCAGCTTGGGACTACTTCACCGCCACGCCGGTCGCGGAGGAGCTGGTGATGCCGATGATGGTGCCGAACAGGGCGAAGATGCCGTGACGGGGCGTGGTGGAGGCCGACTTCAGGTCGACCTTGGAGGCGCCCATGGCCTTCGCCTCGGTGATGAGGAGCTTGTTCACCACGGTGTCCAGGTCGCTCTGGACGATGTCGATGATGTGGAAGATCGCGGTCAGGCCCAGCGAGCTGCCCTGGATGACGGCCACGGCCTCGCCGTTGGCGGCGATCTCGGAGCCGGAGACGACGGCGGACTCGACGCTGGTGCAGCCCACGAGGGAGGCGGCGGCGACGGCGGACAGGATGAACTTCTTCATGTTTATCTCCCCAACTGGCGGTGGCTTGGACGGTGGCGGGACGGCCCGGACGGGCGCCCTGCCGTTCGGTAAAACCTCAAGCGGCGCGGTTCGTAGCAGAAGGCTTTTTCAAGTCAAGGACCCGGGGCGGAGTAATCCGAGTTGTGTTTGACACTTCATCCGCCGGGCGGCGCGGAACCGGTCGCCCCGCTCGCGGACGTGAGGCATCTTCGCGCATGCATCCGGCTTCCCTCCCACGTCCCGCCCCGGCCCGCGTCTGGCTGCACCTGCTGTTGTTCGTGGTGACGCTGGGGACGACGTTCCTCGCCTACCTGCTGCTCTTCGGGCGCTCATTTCCCTTCAGCGGGGCGGGCCTCTTGGCCGAGGACCGGACGCAGGCGCTGTTCTTCAGCGGGTCGCTGCTGGCCATCCTGGGCTCGCACGAGATGGGCCACTACGTGCTGGCGCGGTGGCACCGGGTGGACACGTCCCTGCCGTACTTCATCCCGCTGCCGGTGCCGGGGAGCCTGGGCACGCTGGGCGCGGTCATCCGGCTGCGCGGGCGCATCCCCACGCGCAACGCGCTGGTGGACATTGGCGCCGCGGGGCCGCTGGCGGGCCTGGTGGTGGCGCTGCCGCTGCTCTACTGGGGGCTCCTGCACTCCACGGTGGTGGACTCGCCGCCGGTGCCGTCCGCGTTCCCCGGTGAGTCGTCGCTGTGGGTGCTGGGGCAGGAGCTCCTGCACTGGGTGATGGAGAAGGTGACGCAGGCGCCGCCAGCCATGGCGCCCGTGTACACGAGCCACCAGACGCTCTTCGGGGACAACCTCATCATGAAGGCGCTGACGTGGCTGGCGCTGGGGCCGCTGCCGGAGGGCAAGGACGTGGTGGTGCACCCGGTGGTGATGGCCGCGTGGTTCGGCCTGCTGGTGACGCTGCTCAACCTGCTGCCGGTGGGACAGCTGGACGGCGGGCACCTGACGTTCGCGGTGCTGGGGCCCAAAGCCCGCTGGGTGGGGAAGGGCGTGGCGGCGGTGCTGCTCTTCCTCACCGTGTTCGTCACCGCGTCGTGGGGCCTGTGGCTGGTGGTGGCGAGCAAGGTGGTGGGCTTCGGCCACCCGGAGGTCCTGCGGCCGGAGGAGCCCCTGAGCCGCTCGCGCAAGGTCATCTGCGCGCTGTGCCTGCTGGCGCTGGTAGGGTGCGCGATGCCCATCCCCCTGCGCGAGGTGTGGTCATGAAGTACCAGTGCGAGAGCTGCGACCGGCTGGTCAAGGTGGAGACCTACTCCCTCGAGGGGGGAGTGCTGGCCGTGGTGTGCCCGGCCTGCGCGGCGGTGACGCGGGCGGCGCCTTCGGTCTCCGCGGCGGTGGCGGTGCCCTCGGCGGAACCGGTCGCGGTGCCCGTGCCGCCCGCGCGGCCCAGCCTCACCGCGCTGCGCGTGATTCGCACGGACGCGCCCGTCGTGGCCCCGTCCGCGCTGGACGGTGACCCCTTCCAGTCTCCGCCGGGCCACTGCCCCAAGTGCGTGGCGCCCATGCGCGAGGACGCCACGTCCTGCGCGGCGTGCGGGCTGGTCTTCGCCAACTTCATCCCGGACGAGCACCAGCCCTCCGGCGTCCTGGCCCAGGAGTGGCACGCGCTCCTGGAGACGTGGCACGACTGGGACGCGCACGACCGGCTGCTGTCCCAGGCGATGGGGCGGGGAGAGCTGGCCATGGTGGGCCGGCTGTACCGCATGCGGCTGGCCCGGGCGCCGGACGACGCCCAGGCGCTGCGCGGCCGGGACGAGGTGGTCCGCCGGGTGACGACCGCGGTGCCGCTCACCTCGGACGGACCGTCACCGGCGCTGGGGCGCAAGGTGAAGAGCATGGTGATGGGCGCCGTGCTGGTGGTGTGCCTGGCGCTGATGCTGGTGCTCTTCCAGGTGATGCGCGGGGCGTTCTAGGCGGGAAGGGCACCGGGGGCGCTGGCCGGCCCGCTTGCCCGGCGGGCGGGAGACAGG
>NZ_RAWL01000421.1:0-7360 GCF_003668885.1 Corallococcus sp. AB049A
CCTCCAAATCGCCCGCCTCCACCGCCTGCGCCGCCTCGGTGACGAGCCGCCCCACCTGCCCGAAGAGCCGCTTGTAGCGCTCTGGCCACAGCGCCTGCCGCTCGCGCAGCGCCCCCACCGTCAGCTTCGTGGGACTGCGCGCGCCCGCCAGCGCCACCACCACCGACACCGGCCGGGGGCTCTTCAACGCACGCGCGCGCCCCGTGACGCCCGCCGGTGACTGCACGCGCCGGTAGAGGATGAGCTTCTCCTCCGCGCTCGTGGTGTGGTCCACGCCGGACGGCGTGCCGTGGAACTCCTGCTCCATCTCCCACGCCAGCCGCGCCGTCGCCTTCGCCGTGGGCGCCTGCCCCGCCGCCTGAAGGAGCACGCGGGACGTGGCCACCGCCAGCGCCGCGGAGCTGCCCAGCCCCGCGGACAGGGGCAGCTGCGGCTCCAGCGTCACCTTCACGCGGGGCTCGCCCACCAGCTTCGCGGCCCGCGCGAAGGCCTTGCGCATCATCCGCTTCTGCGCCGCGTCCGCCGTCACCGGCACGTCCAGCACGCACGAGCGCGAAGGCCCGCCGCGCGCCACCACGCCGATGCTCAGCGGGCCGGCGATGGCCGGGTAGCCGTACACGACGCTGTGCTCGCCCAGCAGGATGACCTTGCCAGCACCGAAGGCGACCAGGGGGTTCGTTGCGGAAGTCATGGCACCAGGCACGCGGAAGGGGGCGGGCGCCTTCATTCCGCGCGCCGCCCTGCCCCGTCAAGCGCTCTTGCGTGTCTGGCGAGCGCTTGGGGTCGGACACGTCAGCCGTCGGTGAGGGTGGCGATGGCGGGCGTCTCCAGCGGCAGGCTCGCGAGGATCTCCCGCGCCTTCTCCACCTTCACGTGCCCGGCCTTCACCAGCAGGTTGGCCACCTTCTCCACGTCCCCGCCGCGCGCGCCCGCCGTGACGGCGACGCTGCGGGCGTGCATGGCCATGTGGCCCTTCTGGATGCCCACGGAGCCCAGGGCGCGCAGCGCCGCGAAGTTCTGCGCCAGGCCCACCGACGCGAACACCATGGACAGCTCGCGCACGGTGGTGGCGCGCATCAGCTTGAGCGCCACCTGCGCGCCCGGGTGGATCTTGATGGGGCCGCCCACCAGGCCCAGCGCCAGCGGCAGCTCGATGCGGCCCACCAGGTGCCCCTCTTCCAGGTACCAGGTGGACAGCGGGCGGTACTGCCCCTTGCGGCAGGCGAACGCGTGCGCGCCGGCCTCGATGGAGCGCCAGTCCTGCCCCGTGGCGATGGCCACCGCGTCGATGCCGTTCATCACGCCCTTGTTGTGCGTGGCGGCGCGGTACGGGTCCGCTTCCGCGAAGCGGCTCGCCTGGGCGATGCCCTCGGCGATGACCTCGCCCGGCAGGCCGAAGTCCGCCAGCAGCGGCAGCGGGATGCGGCACGTGGAGCGCGCGAGCCGCTTGTCCGCCAGGTTCGACAGGATGCGCAGGTACACCCGGCCACCGGTCAGCTGTTCAATCAGCGGCGCCACGCCCTCCGCCATGGTGTTGATGAGGTTCGCCCCCATGGCCTCCTGCGCGTCGATGAGCAGGTGGACGATGAGCAGCGGCTCGCCGCGCGGACCCTCCGGCGCGGGCAGGAGGCGGACCTCCACGTCCTTCGCGCCACCGCCGCGGGCCACCATGGCCGGGTGGAAGCTGTTGGCCAGGGCGAGGATCTCATCCTTCGCGTCCAAAACCTTCTCGGACGCGCGGCCGGGGTCTCCGTAGTTGGAGACCTGCACCTGGCCGATCATCATCGACTCGTCGGCCTCCGCGATGAAGCCGCCCGCCTCGCGGACGATCTTCGACGCGAACGACACCGCCGCCACGACGGAGGGCTCCTCCACGGCCATGGGCACCAGGTAGTCGCGCCCGTTGACGGTGAGGTTCAGGCCCAGGCCCAGCGGCAGGGAGAACGTGCCCACCGCGTTCTCAATCATCTGGTTGGCGATGGACAGGTCCAGACCGTTCTCGCCGCGCAGCTGTTCCAGCTCCGCCTCGGTCAGCCGGAACATCTGGCCAATACGCGCCAGGCGCTCCTCCAGGGGCAGCTTGTGGAATCCGGCGAGCCGGGACGTCACGGTGTCAGACATGTTCTTCCTTCCCAACCTGGGTGCCACCCTGCATCACAACGCCGCCAACCAATCCTTCAACGCGCCGGTCACCACGCGAGGCCGCTGCCGCAGCTGAGCGACGGAGCGGCTGCCCGTCAGCACCAGCGCCTGGCGCAGACCCGTGAGGATGACCTTCAGCGCCTCCTCGGCGGCCGGCAACCCGCCCTGCTGCTGGGCCCGGAACAGCGGCAGCGCCATGCCCGCCAGGTCCGCGCCCAGCGCGAGCACCTTCGCGGACTCCAGCCCGCCGCGCACGCCGCCGCTGGCCACGAGCCGCACCTCCGGACCCACCGCCTTGCGCACGCTGGCGATGGCCGCCGCGGTGGGGATGCCCCAGCCGCTGAACTCCGCGCCCACCTGGGCTTGAGAGCCCGCCGCGCGAAGCTGCTCCACGCGCACCCACGACGTGCCGCCCAGCCCGGAGACGTCCACGTTGCGCACGCCCAATTCCACCAGCCGCCGCGCCACGTCCGGGCCGATGCCGCACCCGGTCTCCTTCACCAGCAGCCGCTCGCCAAAGGCCCGCGCCAGCTCCTCCACCACGCGGTAGCCGCCGCGGAAGTCGCGGTCGCCTTCCGGCTGCGTCAGCTCCTGGCCCGCGTTGAGGTGCAGCGCCATGCCGTCCGCGCCAATGGCGTCCATCAGCCTGCGCACGCCGTCCACGCCCAGGCCAATCGCCTGGTACAGGCCGATGTTGCCCAGCAGCGCCACCGTGGGCGCCACGTCGCGCACGGCGTACGACGCCACGCGCGCGGTGTCCTCCGCCATGGCGCGCTGGCTGCCCACGCCGAAGGCCAGGCCGTGCCGCTCCGCGAGCAGCGCCAGGTCCCGGTTCACCACGCCCGCGCGGTCCGTGCCGCCCGTCATCCCGGTGACGAGCAGCGGCGCCTGGAGGCGCTTGCCCAGGAACGGCGTGGACAGGTCCACGTCCTCCACCGCCATCTCCGGCATGGCGCAGTGGATGAGGTGCACGCACTCCAGCAACGTGGAGTTCTGTGCCGGCTCCACGTCTCCGGTCGCGCACAGGTCGAGGTGGGCATCCTTCCGTCTGGCTGTCGTCTCGTCGCCCATGTCGCTGAAAGCCACCCGCGCTGTCGCTGCAAAAAACGTGTAAGCCTGGAAGGTCATCCGGTTCCTAGCAAGCGCCAGGGCCGGGGTGCAAGCCAAAGGGCCCCGGCGGTCCGCCCTCGGGCGTGAATGGACGCGGTGGCTTCTGGACGGTATGAGCCACCGCGTGAGCGCGCCGGACAACAGGGTCGTCGTCTTCCTGCACAGTGGTGAATACGACCGGGTGCACCAGGGGCTTTCCATCGCGGCGGCGGCGACGGCGGCCGGACGGCGCGTGGAGGTGTACCTGTTCTGGTGGGCCCTGGAACGCTTCCTGATGGACAGGCTGGATGAGCCGGACTTCACCGGCCGCGAGGACGTGTCGGACCGCTTCGAGGCGCGTGGCATGCCCACCGTACGGGCGCTGCTGACGCACGTGCGCGAATCCGGATTGGGCACGGTGGCGGGCTGCACGGGCTCGCTCGGTGCCCTGGGGAGCGAGTCGAAGGCGGGCGGCAGTGGCATTGACGTCTGGCTCGGTTGGAGCGCCATCCTCCAGCGTACGGCGGGCGTGACGGATCGTTTCTATCTTTGAAGTCCGCTCTACCTTTGGGACGGGCGCCCGCTGTGGCCATGGGCCTCCGGGGTGGCCTGGACCCGTTACGTTGACGCCCCCCTGCGCCTGCTTACGTTTCGTGTGGCCCCCTTGACGGGGCGAAAGGCACGGAACGAGGAACATGGCGCAGCGTGACCCCCACATGACATCCCGAGGACCGGCCGCACCGGCGCTCAAGGGCGGCGGGTGGCACCGGCTGGGCAACGCATTGAAGACGACCGTGCTGCTGGCGGGCTTGACGGGCCTGGTGCTCGTCATCGGCCAGCGGTTGGGTGGCGCACAGGGCCTGATGATGGCGGGCCTGTTCGCGGTGGTGATGAACTTCGGCTCGTACTGGTTCAGCGACCGCATCGCGCTGGCCATCCATGGCGCGCAGCCGCTGTCGTATGAGCAGGCGCCCTGGCTGCATGAGATGGTGGAGCGGCTGGCCGCGCGCGCGGGCATGCCGAAGCCGAAGGTCTACATCCTGCCCACGGCACAGCCGAACGCGTTCGCCACGGGCCGCAACCCGAGCCACGCGGCCGTCGCGGTGACGGCGGGCATCATGGACATCCTGGACCGGCGTGAGCTGGAGGGCGTGCTGGCGCACGAGATTGGTCACGTGCGCAACCGGGACACGCTCATCGGCACGGTGGCGGCGACGCTCGCGGGCATCATCAGCTACGCGGCGCAGATGCTGTTCTGGTTCGGCGGCAGCATGCTCAGCCGTAGCGACGATGACGAGGGCGGTGGCGTGGCCGGGGCGCTGTCCAACCTGGGCCTGCTCCTGGTGGCGCCCATCGCGGCCACGCTGCTGCAGCTGGCGGTGAGCCGCTCGCGCGAGTACGGCGCGGACGCCACGGGCGCGGAGCTGTGCGGAGATCCGGATGCGCTGGCAAGCGCGCTCTTGAAGATGGAGCGCGGCGCGGAGGCCATGCCGTACGACCGGGCGCCCGCGACGTCGCACCTGTTCATCGTCAACCCGCTGCACCACGGCGGGGTGATGTCGCTGTTCTCCACGCACCCGCCCATCCCGGAGCGCGTGCGCCGGCTGCGCGAGATGAGCGCGCGGATGGGCCAGGGCACGCGGACGCGCGGCGGCTGGGAGTACGCGTACTAGGTCAGAAGGGCTGGAAGCAGTCGTAGTTGCGCTGGGAGACGATGCGGCCGTCGCGGAAGGTGAAGAACATGCCGAGCGACGCCCGCATCGTCCCGCCCGCGGGCAGGTTCCCCAGCGGCACCCGCAGCGTCGCGCTCCACTCCGCCTCCATGGCGACGGTGTCCCCCTCGCAGAGCGCGGACTTCACCTCGTAGCGCTGGGAGGCGACGGCCTTCTGTCCCCGCTCGGCGGCGGCCAGCAGCGCCGCCAGGTCGCGCGTGGCTCCGTGGACCGTCAGGCGGTTGGGGTACTCGTGCTGGCGCACCTCCGGGTGGAAGAAGGCGGCGAGCGCCTCCCCGGTCGCCCCCGCTTCGAGGGCCTGCAGGTAGCGCCGGGTGAACTCCAGGTTCGGCGAGGACTGGGACATGGCGGGCTCCGGAGACATTGGAAATTCCACAACCCTGGTTTCACAACCCTCATTGCACAACCCTGGTTGTGGATGCAAGACGACTGGCATGGCACGTCGAGCGCGCGGGGGCAGTGCGGAGCTGGAGGCGTTGGACCTGGGGCATCTGGCCCTCTTCGTGGGCATGCGGGTGAACGCGCTGGTGCTGGAGCAGGTGCACGCGGCGGGCTTCCCGGGGCTCCGTCAGGGGCATGGCTACGTGGTGCAGCACCTGCTGGAGGCGCCTCGCACCATCAGCGAGCTGGCGGAGCTGCTGGGCGTGACGCAGCAGGCGGCGTCCAAGACGGTGGCGGAGCTGCGGGAGCTCGGCATCGTGGAGCCAGCGCCTTCCGACGACGCGCGGACCCGGCGGATCCGCCTGTCCGAGCGGGGACACGCCGCCGTCGACACGACCCGCGACCTCCGGGCGGAGCTCGAGACGCGCTTCCGCCGCGCGCAGGGGGCCCGGGTGATTGACGAGACGCGCCGGGTGCTCGCGGCGGTGCTGGAGTCGCTGGGCGGCGCGGAGACGGTGCGGCGCCGGCGGGTGCGCGAGCCCCGCTGAGCGTGGGCTATTCCGGAGGCGGCCCGAAGGCCTCCACCGGGTGCTCCAGCATCTCGCGCAGCGTGCTGGCGATGACGCCCGCGTGGTAGCCGTCGAGGAAGCGGTGGTCGAAGGACGCGTTGATGTTCATCACGTGGCCGGGCACCACCCTGCCCTCCTCCACCACCGCCACCTGCCTCACCGCGCCGGGCGCCAGGAAGATGGGCACGCGCGTGAAGGGCGCCAGCGGCAGGTACGCCGTGTCCAGCCCCAGCGCGCCCACGTCCACCACCACCGCGGCGCCGAAGGGATCCCTCGGCAGGCCCAGCCACGACGGGTCGACGTTCAGCGTGTACGTGAGGAACGACACGAGCCCGGTGAAGCGGTGCAGCAAGAGATTCGGCACGCGCTCCATCAGGCGCCGCCCCTGCTCCACGCGCGAGTCCCTGCCCTCGCGCACCTTCGCCGCGCTGGCGTCCACCTCCAGCGCCAGCTCGCGCACCGGCTTCTGGTCCACGTCCTCGATGCGCACGGGCGTGAGGCCCTGTGCATCAGCCCCCGGCAGCACCGCGCATACGGTGACGCGCTGGCGCAGGTAGATGCGCTGGTAGCGCAGGAGCGCGTTGGCGTCCGGGCAGCGGCGCAGCGCTTCGCCCACGGCCTTGAGGACCAGGTGCGTCGCGGTGAGCCGCACGCCGGTGCGCTGGTGGAAGGCGTCCAGGTAGTCGAGCGCCGCGTCCATGCGCACCGTCAGCGTGCCGTAGACCGTGGGGTCATACGCGGTCGCCCAGCTCCCGATGGCGAGCTTGCGGAAGCTCGACACGTCCCGCTTCGGCTTGAGCTCCAGGTGCGCCATGGCGCGTGAGCGTGCCCTAGACGCTGCCCTCGGGGGAGCCGGAAATCAGGCGGAGGCCATGGCCCGGCCGGCGCGGTGGGTGGGGCCCGCCGGGTTGCCTGCCAGTGAAGCCTTGACGCGCCATGTCCGGGCGGTAGGCTGCCCCGCTTTTTGCATCTTTCTGTGGAGGTCGTTCCCTTGCTGGTTGCACTCATCCTCGTATCGGTCGGGTTCGCCGTGACGCTCGGCCTGCTGCTCTTCGGAGACAAGAGCGGCGCTGGTGCCAACGCGGGCCGTCCCTCGCTCACTTCGTCCTCTTCTTCCGCGCCGTCGTTCCGCGGCGAGCTGGAGTCCGAGAGCAAGGCGCGCGCGAAGGCGGAATCGGAGGTCCAGCGCAAGCAGAAGGAGCTGGACGAGCAGCGCGCGCAGCTCCAGGAGGTCAAGGAGCAGCTCAAGCAGACCAAGCGCAAGCTCTTCGAGCAGAAGGAAGGCGAGAAGGGCTCGAACGACCTGGCCAAGGCCCGCGCCGAGGTGGAGCGCAACGCCAGCATCCAGCTGGAGCAGACCCGCGCGGAGCTGGCGCAGGCCCTGACGGAGAACGCCCGCCTGCGCGCGGAGACCGAGTCGCGCAACAGCCCCCGCCGCCGTGAGGC
>NZ_RAWL01000422.1:0-7348 GCF_003668885.1 Corallococcus sp. AB049A
GCCCCCACCAGCAGCTCCACCCGCCGCGCCACCGTCTTGCGAGGCACCACGCCCGCCCGCGCCGCGCCCTCCAGCGCCCGCGTCAGGTGGCCCCGCAGGAGCGCCCGGTAGTCCTCCACCGCCTGCTTCGCCTCCGCGTCATGGGGGCCCAGCTCCGTGGCCGTATTCACCAGCAGGCAGCCCCGCCGCGTCAGCGCCGGCGGCGCGGTGGCCATCGTCGCCGCGAGCGCTTCGAAGTACCCGGTCACCTGCTCGAGGCCCGGAGCGCCCTTCGCGAAGACACTCAAGCGGGGCGTGATGACCTCCTGGAGGTACAGCGTGATGGCCCGCGCGAACAGCCCGCGCTTGCTGTCGAACGTCTGGTACAGGCTGGAGCGGTTCAGCCCCGTCGCGGCCTCCAGGTCCGACAGCGACGTCGCCTCGTAGCCGCGCGACCAGAACACGCCCAGCGCCGCCCGCACCGCCTCTGTCTCGTCGAACGCACGCGTCCGCGCCACGTCACCCTCCTTGACAATTCTGAACCGACCGTTTCAATATGAATTCGGAACTGACTGGTTCAGAATATCCCGACCCCGGAGGGGGAGTCACCATGCCGCTACTGGCGCAGGTCTTCGCGGTCATCGCCGCGCTCATCCACGTGTTGTTCTTCGTGATGGAGAGCATTGTCTTCTCGAAGCCGAAGGTGTGGCGGCGCTTCGGGCTGAAGTCGCAGGCGGACGCGGACGTGATGAAGGGAATGGCGTTCAACCAGGGCTTCTACAACCTGTTCCTCGCGCTGGGCGTGCTGGTGGGCGTGGTGCTGGTGCACACGGGTGCGGTGGCGTCGGGCGTGGCGGCCGTGGTGTTCGGCTGCGCGTGCATGCTGGCGGCGGCGGTGGTGCTGGTGAGCAGCAACCGGCACTTCCTCAAGGCCAGCCTCGTCCAGGGCGCGCTGCCGCTGCTGGCCATCGCGCTGGTGGTCCTCTGATCAGGGTGTGACGGGCTCGAAGACGTCCGCGTCCGGGAGCGTCAGGACGGTCCGGCCCGCTTCGCCCAGCTGCTCGCGAGGGACGTCACGGAAGCGCTGCACGAAGGACGCGGACGGGCGCAGCGTGAGGGACTGGCCGGTGTCGCGGTTGCGGAACGTGGTCGCGACGTTCTCCGGAGCGGGCGTCGTGACCAGTGAAAGATTGAGTTTGCCCAGGCTGGCGCCAGTGGCCGCCGCCGCGCCGTCCGCGACACAGGTGTACTGGACCTGCGCCGGGCTGTGGTGGATGACCTCCAGCTTGAAGCTGCCCCGGGGCAGGCCCAGCCGCTGGAGCGCGTAATCGCCCATCCGGTAGCCCGCCACCGCCCACGGCCCCGCGCCACCATGCACGAGCGCCACCCGCTCCAGTGCGCCCGGTTCAGCAGCCGGCTTCGCGCCAGCGCAGCCCAGGGTGAGGCCCAGCGTGATGGACAGCAGAAGATGACGGCGCAGGGTCATGGATGGCTCCGGAGAGGAACGGGCTGGGCGTTCTACCTGGAAGCCACCGCCACTGGCGACCACCGATGAACCCTGCGCTGCCGGCAGTGCACTCCACGAACCTGTCCGACTGTCGGACAGGTTTTTTTGCCGCGTCAGGCCGGAGGGTCAGAGCGCGTACCCGAGCATCAGGGACGCGGAGGCCCTGGGGACCAGGGCGGTGCCCCGGTCGCGCTTCGCCATGACGCCACCGGCGGAGGCGGTCAGGAGCATCGACAGGCGGCTTCGCACGTCCAGGCGCACGCCTCCGGTGACGAGCGCCAGCGGCTCCACTCCGAAGCGTGCGTCCTCGTCCGGGATGCGTGACTGGAAGACGGCCAGGGCTCCCGCCTCCAGTGCTCCGCTGAACGTCCACGCGCCCAGGTCCCAGTGCGGCCCCGCGCCCAGCCGCAGCTCCAACTCCGTCTGCTGGAAGTCCACCCCGCGGCCCGTTCCCCGCCGCACCGCGAGCCCCAGGTTCGACGTGTCCACGCCGGGCAACAGCGACCCTTCGCGCATCAAGCGTACGTCCAGGCCCACGACCGACGACAGGCCCGCCACGATGCCCGACGTCAGCGACGGCCCGACGGCGACCATCAACGCCGATCCCGGTCCACCTTTCCGCGCGAGCCTCAGCCGCGCGGCCTGCTCCAGAGGCTCGCCGCCCACCGACACGGCGCCATCGAGCGGCACGCGCACCGACCGCTCCAGATACCCTTCGTCCGCGCGCAGCAGCAGCCGGTATGCACCCGGTGCCACGGCCAGCGTCGTCGGGCCCTCGCCCTTCTCCAGCTCCGCCACCAGTGCGCCGCTCTCCGACGCCATCACCAACCATCGGCCCGGCGCCTTCACGTCGAGCGTCAATCGGCCCCGCGCATGCTGGGGCTCGGAGAGGATCAACTCCCCGCGTCCGCGCAGGTCCATGCGGAACGTGGGGCGCTGCAGGCCGCCTGGAGACACGAGTGTGGACTCCAGCGTCCGTGCGTAGGCGTAGCGGTAGGCCTCCTCCAACGTCACGCGGCCATCGCGCGAAGCATCCGCCGCGCCACGCAGCCCGACCGCCAGGTGGTGCGTGAAGAAGGAGCCCTGCAACGCATCCGACTCCTGCGCGTACTCATCAGCGCCCGACGCGCTGATGACAATCCGGCCCTCCAGGTCCGAGGCCTCCATCGTGACGGGCGCGGCCACGGGCTTCAGGCCCTTCAGTCGAGTGGCCACGCCGGAGCGGCACGAGTCCAGGATGAGCAGCCCCACGCCCACTGGCGCTCCCTTGAGGAAGTCCACCAGCTCGCGCATTGGCAGCTCGGTGCCGCGCAGATGCAGGCTGCCGTCTCCCGCGTGTGACGACACGTACAGCAGCAGCCAGTCTCGCGGCGAAGCTTCCGCGGCCAGCCGCGCACGGAAGCGCGCCATGGCCTCACGGAGCTTGGCGGCATCCGTGCCCAGCAGCGCCATCGTGCGCTCCGGCGGCACGGCGCCCACTTCCTGGAGCACCTCGCGCATCCGCTGCGCGTCCGTCTCCGCGAAGCGCAGCCGTTCCTCGCCGGACAGGCCCTGATTCTCGCCCACGACCAGAGCCCAGCGGCGCGGAGCATCCTCCGCGGCGACGCCCGGAAGAGGGCTCAGCACCATGAGCAGCACCGCGAGCGCCCCCAGCACCCACTTCACGGCACGACCCTCAGCAACGTGCGCGCCTGGGCCTTCCCGACGTCCCCCGGCGTCGCCACATCCAGCGCGCCCTGCCCCTTCGCCCGGGACTCCGCGACTCGCGACGTGAGCGCATCGCGCGCCTGCGCCACGTCCAGCGGCGCATCCGCGAAGAACGCGTGCAACGCCACCGAGCCCGGCGTCACCTCCAGCGGCGGCGACAGCTTCACCTCCGCCCCCGGATCCACCATGCCGCTCGTCCGGCCATCCGGCGGCCAGAGCGCATCCACCGTCCCCGCCTCATCCACCGCCAGCACCAGCACGTTCCGGTAGGGCCCCGTGCCCACCGCCAGCGTCACGTGCTCACCGGGCCTTGCGTCCATCACCGGCGCGCCCTGCTCGGACAGCAGCCGCAGCGCCACGGTCCCCTTCAACCGCACGCCGTCCTCCGCGCCTCGCGGCACGTAGACAATCAGCGCGAGCCCCGCCGCCAATGCAGCCACCAGCGGCACGGCCCAGCTCCAGCGCGGCTTCGCCGAATGCGCCCGCTTCTCCTCCAGCCTCGCCAGCACCGCCTTCGCGCGCGGCTGCTCCAGGCTCGA
This sequence comes from Corallococcus sp. AB049A, assembly GCF_003668885.1. NCBI lineage: Bacteria > Pseudomonadati > Myxococcota > Myxococcia > Myxococcales > Myxococcaceae > Corallococcus > Corallococcus sp. AB049A. The sequence continues at coordinate 3,733 of NZ_RAWL01000422.1, forward strand.
CGCGCGCGCCTGCCGCATCCTTTCGGCGATCATCCCGCAGGCCGGACAGGCGGCCACGTGCCGCTCCGCGTGGCCCGTCGTGTCCAGTCCCGACAGCCACTCATCCATCTCCAGCCGCGTCAGGTGCTCAGCCACGCTCCGCCTCCAGCGGCTCCGGCAGCCGCCCCAGCTCCGCCGCCTTCTTCCGGATGGAGTCCAGGTCGCGGACGATGGTCTTTCGCGACACGTCCAGCATCCCGGCGATCTCCTCCTGCGTCAGCCCGTCGAAGAAGTGCAGCGTGGCCACTTCCAGTTCGCGCTCGCCCATCCGCCCCACGAGGTGGCGGATGAAGTCCGCGGCCTCCCACTGGCCAGGGGTGAGCGCCGCGGCCTCCGGAGCCTCCAGCAGCACCGGCTCCCGCAGCTGGCGCGAGCGCAGCGCGTTGAGGCACAGGTTGGTGGTGACGCGGTACACGTACGTCATGGGACGGGCCTCCCGTCGGAACCGCGCGCCAGCCGTCAGCATGCGCTCGAAGACCTCCTGCACGATGTCCCAGGCATCCGCGTCGCGGCCCAGCAGCGCGAGCGCGCGACGGTGCACCACGGGCGCGAAGCGCTCGTAGAGCTGCCTGAGCTCCTCCGCATCGAGCCCGCTGCCCATCCGCCTGGTCCGACCTTCCTTTTCGTCCTTGAGACACCCGGCCCCGGTGGCCTGGGACATCGCATCGCTTCCACGATGGGGTGTGGGATACTAGTCGCACCCCGCCGGCATGTCCCAGACCGGCCGCGGCGGGTGTCCCAAGCGCCGTGAAACGACTCGTCCTCGCCAGCCTCCTCGCGCTCCTGGGCGCCTGCTTCGATCCGCTCTACGAGGACCCGGACCTGCTGGGCGAGGTGTCCTGGGCCGTCTGCTGCGTCCGCAACCAGGTGGACACCTGCCCCTGCGACGGCGACGACGGCTGCAACACCTCCTTCAAAGCCTGCGCGTCCGGCACCTGCGCGGCGTCGCGCAACGACAGCTGCCCTGGCCCCTCGACGCAAGACGCGGGCGGCGAGCCCATGGACGGAGGCTCCAGCGGCGCAGACGCGGGCACCAGCATCGACGCGGGCACCAGCACCGACGGCGGCCTCCCCGGTGACGCCGGTACCGACGCGGGCGTGGACGGCGGCATCGACGCGGGCCCTCAGCCCTTCTACGGCTACGAGCCCTGCTGCAGCCCCGCCACCCACCGGGTCACCACCTGCGTCTGCGCCGCCTCGGGCTGCGGCTCCAACCCTCCGTTCACGCCCTGTGCGTCCGGCCGCTGCGCGCTGGCGGGAGAGTCGTGCGGGTGAGATACCGGACGGGATGACGGGCACGTTCCGTTCGCTGCGCGGCTACAACTTCCGGACGTGGGCGGCCGGAGCCATCGTGTCCAACGTGGGCACGTGGATGCAGCGCACCGCCCAGGACTGGCTCGTCCTCACCCAGCTCACCGACAACAACGCCACCGCAGTGGGCGTCGTGATGGCGCTCCAGTTCGCGCCGCAGCTGCTGCTGCTTCCCCTGACGGGCTACGCGGCGGACCACCTGGACCGGCGCAAGCTGCTGTTCGCCACGCAGGCGTCCCTGGGCGCGCTGGCGCTGGGCCTGGGACTGCTCACGCTGTGGGGGCACGTGCGGCTGTGGCACGTGGACGTGTTCGCGTTCCTGCTCGGGTGCGTCACCGCGTTCGACGCGCCCGCGCGCCAGACGTTCGTGTCGGAGCTCGTGGGGGAGGAGGACCTGTCCAACGCCGTGGCCCTCAACTCCACCTCGTTCCACGCCGCGCGGATGCTGGGGCCCGCCATCGCGGGAGTGCTCATCTCCGCCGTGGGCTCCGGGTGGATGTTCGTCCTCAACGCGGCGTCGTTCGGCGCCGTGCTCGGGTCGCTGAGCCTGCTTCGCGTGCATGAGCTGCACGTGAGGGACCGGGCGCTCCACTCAAGAGGCGCCCTGCTGGAGGGCTTCGTCTACGTCTGGAAGCGGCCGGACCTGAAGGCGGTGCTGATCATGTTCTTCCTCATCGGCACCTTCGGCCTCAACTTCCCCATCTTCATCTCCACCATGGCCGTGCGCGTCTTCGGCCAGGGCGCCAGCGGCTATGGGCTGCTCACGTCCATCATGGCCATGGGCTCGGTGACGGGCGCGCTGCTCTCCGCCCGGCGCGCGCAGCCGCGCATCAGCCTGCTGGTGACGGGGGCCGCGGTGTTCGGCGCGGGGCTCACGCTCGCGGCGGTGATGCCGGCGTATGCCCTGTTCGCCGTGATGCTCGTCGTCATCGGCGTGTCGGCGCAGACCTTCACCACCACCGCGAACAGCCTGGTGCAGCTGTCCACCGACCCGGCCATGCGAGGGCGCGTGCTCGCCATCCTCCTGGCCATCGCGCTGGGCGGCACGCCGCTGGGTGCGCCCGTCGTCGGGTGGGTCGCGGACACGTTCGGCCCGCGTCAGGCGCTGGGCGTGGGCGCCGCTGCGGGCTTCGTCGCGGCGCTCATCGGACTGCGCTACCGCGCGAAGGCGGCTACTTCTTCTCCAGGATGACGGCGTAGAACTCGATGCCCACGCCCTGACGGTCCTCTTCCGTGATGGCGTCCTCCGGCAGGCCGAGGAACCGGCTCACGGTCTGCACGCCACCGGGCCCCGGCGTCCAGGGCTGGCACAGCTCCAGGTACTCCGGGAGGGAGAACAGCTCGAAGTTCTCCCCCATCTTGTGGAACATGCCCACGAACTGCTCCCACTGGGGCGTCGTCTTCGCGGGGTCCTTCGTCTCGAACGTGGTGAAGAGCCTGGAGCCCGGCGCGGCCCAGTCGTAGAGGTCCCGGAAGAACTTCCGGTTCTCCTCCGCCTTGAGGAACACGGTGATGCCGTTGGCGCCCAGGGCCACCTTGCGCTCGCCGCCCAGGAAGCCGCGCACGTCCGGGCGCTCCAGGAAGGACTTCGCCTGGCGGATGTCGCACTCCAGGTAGCGCACGCGCGGGTCGTTCCCCAACAGCACGCGCGCCTGCGCCATGGTCAGCGGGTTGATGTCCGAATAGAGCACCTTCACGTCCGGCGGCAGCACGCCGTGCACGTGGTCGTTGGTGGGCAGGCCGGACGCGAAGTCCACCCAGTGCGTGAAGCCCTCCGACGACAGCCGCTTCGCCGCGGCCTGCAGGCACCCGCGCAGCATCCGCACCCACTTCCGCGTGGAGGGCAGCAGCGAGAACATGTACTCCGCCGCCTGCCGGTCGGCCTCGAAGTTGTGGGTGCCGCCCAGCGTGTAGTCGTAGATGCGTGCGGCGTCGGGAACCTGGGGGTTCACGCCCGGCACGCGGGCCAGCTCGTTCACATCCATGGGGGTCGCTCCGTGAGACTGATGCCCGGGCATTGTGCCGGTCCGCTCGCGCGGTTGCACCTCTCCTACGGAGCGACGCCCGCGACCTGGCGCAGCAATTCCAGCGGCCCCAGCGCGGCCACCGCGTCGAACTGCTCGGGCGTGCGCACCAGCAGTGAGCCCGCGAAGCCCAGCGCGTTGACGTTGACGCCCAGGGCCTCCGCGCGGCTGCGCGGAACGAGCAGCATCCAGTCCCGGGTGACCAGCAGGTTGTACGGCGCGTGCTCGCCCAGCCCCAGCCC
>NZ_RAWL01000423.1:0-7344 GCF_003668885.1 Corallococcus sp. AB049A
CTACGAGCTGGACGACGCCGCCTTCGTCGCCCAGGCCCGCCGCGACCTGGAGACGCTGCGCCAGGGCACGGACGGCCTGCGCCGCCTGAAGGAGGAGGCCTTCCGCTCCAAGGCGCTCTACCAGCGCGGGAAGGACGTGCCCTACACCCCGGACGAGAAGCAGCTGCTGGTGTCCACCTGGGCCGCCTTCTTCGACTGCTTCGTCTCCACGGAGGTGGTGCGCCAGCGCTACTGGGACTTCCTCAAGGTGCCCGTGCTCACCCAGCCGAAGAAGCACGCCTGGGGCTTCCTGCTCACCCACGCGGCGCTCACGGCGGAGCTGGCCCAGGGCATGGCCTTCGCGGACCTCACCGGCGGCCAGGCGCAGCTGGAGGTGCTGCTGGATGAGCCCGGCCCCGAGTACGGCCTGCCCGCGCGCGCCTTCAGCCGCTTCAAGAAGAAGGTCGTCCACGTGGGCACCAGCACGCAGCTCTTCACCGGCGACGGCTACCGCGCCACGCTGCACCCGGTGCTGGCGAAGTCCGGCGTGCTCGACGAGCCCGGCGTCCCCGCGCTCTTCCAGGCCATGCGCAAGGACAGCAAGGCGGCCCGCGCGCGCCTGATGAAGCGCGGCCCGGTGCTCTTCGCCAAGGCCGCCGCGGACGTCACCCAGGACACCACCGCCCGCGCGGTGTTCCCGGTGCAGAAGACGGTGGCCGAGTGGATGGGCGACACCCGCGTGCACCGCTCCGGCAAGCCGCTCATCACCCGCGAGCAGGTGCTGGCGCTGCTGCCGCACCTGGCCCCGGGCGACGTGATGGTCGCGCGGCAGAACTGGTTCCTGTCCAACATCGGGCTGCCGGGCTTCTGGCCGCACGCGGAGCTGTACGTGGGCACCGCGCAGGAGATGGCGCGGGCCTTCGACGCGGACCCGGACGTGAAGGCCTGGGTGGCCACCCTGCCCGGCCAGCCTGCGACTGGGACTGGGACCTTCACCGCGCACCTGGCGAAGGCCTTCCCCGCCAAGTGGGCGGAGTACACCCGGCCGGACGCGCACGGCGACCCGGTGCGCATCATTGAATCCATCAGTGAAGGCGTGAGCTTCACCGGCGTGGAGCACGGCATGCACGTGGACTACCTGGGCGTCTTGCGGCCCCGGCTGTCCAACGTGGACAAGGCGCGCGCCATCCTGCGCGCCTTCACCTTCCAGGGCCGGCCGTACGACTTCAACTTCGACTTCTTCTCCGACCAGTCCCTGGTGTGCACGGAGCTGGTGTGGAAGTCCTACGCGCCGTCGAAGGACATGAAGGGCCTGGACATCCCCCTGGTGAGCGTGGCGGGACGCCGGACGCTGCCGGCGAACGAAATCGTGCGCGTGTTCGACGCGGAGTACGGAAAGCCCGGCCGCCAGTTCGACTTCGTCGCCTTCCTGGACGGGCGGGAGGCCCAGGGAGACGCCATCGAAGCGAACGCCGAGGCCTTCCGTTACACCTACCGGCGCATGAAGTGGGACATCGCCCAAGAGTGAAGCGAGAGATACACACCATGACGGAAGACACGGCGAACGAGTTCCTGGCCCTGGCCACCCCCCTCTACGAGCGGATGATTGCCCAGCAGCAGGCGAAGGTGCTGAAGCTGGCGCGCGAGGCGGTGCCCAACATCGGGCCGGAGGAGCTGCGCAACCCGCACGACTTTCCGGAGCTGAAGGACCACCCGACCTTCGAGTTCGAGGACGGCATCCTGGCGGGGCTCATCTCCGCCCAGATGGCCCTGCGGGCGGAAATCAAGGGCCGGCTGCCCCTGGCGCCGCCGGGCATCTGACGCTCGGCTGCCTGCCTTTGCCGTGAGGAGCATCCGTGGGTTACTGGTGCACACCGTGAGCTTTCCCTCTGGTTTCGGCCCTCCGCTGGCGCGCGAGCGGCTGGTGTCTTCCCTGGCCGCTGAGCCGCCGCGGCTGGACCTTGCGGCCCTGGCCATCGCGACGTTGGGCCGTGAGGACCTGGATGCTCCGGCGTGTCTGAGGACGCTGGACGCGCTCGCCGCGCGCGTGCAGGTGGAGGCGGACCGGCTGCGCGAGAAGGGCGAAGCCCTGGCCCCCTTGCGCGCCCTGCGCCACGTGCTGGCGGACCTCGAGGGCTTCCGGGGCAACGAGGACGACTACCACTCCCCGGACAACAGCTTCCTGGACCGGGTGCTGGAGCGGAAGGTGGGGCTGCCGATAACACTGTCGGTGGTCTACCTGGAGGTGGCGCGCCGCGCGGGCATCCCGCTGTACGGGGTCCCCTTCCCCGGCCACTTCCTGGTGGCGTGCGACGCGGGGGACCACAAGCTGGTGATGGATCCGTTCCACCACGGCGACATCCTCACGGAGCACGGCTGCGAGGAACTGCTCAAGCGCGTGGCGCCGCAGCTCAAGTTCGACCGGGCCATGCTGGCGCCCGCGCCGGTGGAGCTCATCGCGTACCGCATGCTGTCCAACCTGCGCCGCGTGTACCTGGGCCGCGACGACAGCCAGCAGGGGCTGGCGGTGGTGGACCTGCTGTTGCTCCTGGCCCCGGACCACCCGGGAGAGCTGCGCACCCGCGCGTCGCTGCTCACCACGCTGGGCGCCTTCCGCGCGGCGCTCAAGGACGTGGAGCGCTGCCTGGAGCTGTCCCCGGACGCGCCGGACCGCGAGCGCCTGGAGCTGTCCGCCCGGGAGCTGCGCGAGCGCGCCGAGCTGCTCAACTGAAAGGACTCCCCGGATGCACTCGAAGGTGAAGCCCTGGCCGCGCCTGCGCCGGGGCCTGGAGCACGACTTCACGGTGGTGAAGGTGCGCGAGGACGTGGTGGCCGACCCGCGCACGAACCTGGAGCACGGCCGCGTGCGCCTGGAGTGCGCGGACTGGGTGAACGTCATCGCGGTGACGAAGCAGGACGCGCTGGTGATGGTGCGCCAGTTCCGCTTCGGCATCGACGCGGCGACGCTGGAGGTGCCCGGCGGCGTCATCGACCCGGGCGAGGACCCGGCCACGGCCGCCGCGCGCGAGCTGGAAGAAGAGACGGGCTACCGCGCCGCGAGGCTGGAGCCGCTGGGCGTCGTGCACCCCAACCCGGCCTTCCAGTCCAACCGCTGCCACACGTACCTGGCGCTGGACTGCGAGCGCGTGAGCGACGGGAACCCGGACGACGGCGAGGACATCGCCGTGGAGCTGCACCCGCGCGCGGACCTGCCCCGGCTGATTCTTGAAGGCCACATCACGCACTCGCTGGTGGTGGTGGCCTTCTTCCTGGAGCGGCTGCGCGCGGAGGCGAAGCGTTAGGCCTGCTCGCGGTCCCAGGTGCCGGAGCGGCCGCCGGACTTGTGGTCCAGCTGCACCGCTTCGATGACCATGCCGCGGTCCACGCTCTTGCACATGTCATAGACGGTGAGCGCCGCCGCGCACGCGGCCGTGAGCGCTTCCATCTCCACGCCCGTGCGGTCCACCGTCTTCACGCGCGCGGAGATTTCCAACCCTTCGTCCACGGGCGTGAGCGTCACCTCCACGCCCGCGAGCGCGATGGGGTGGCACAGGGGCACGAAGTCCGGGGTGCGCTTGGCGGCCATGATGCCGGCGAGGCGCGCCGCCGCGAGCACGTCCCCCTTCTCCACCTTCCCCGCGAGGATGCGCTCGCGAGTCTCCGGCAGCATGCGCAGGCGCGCGGTGGCCACCGCCACGCGGTCCGTCTTCGGCTTGTCGCCGACGTCCACCATCTTCACCGGCCGGCCCCCTTCGCCACCGCGGCGAGCAGGTCGTCCGCCACGTCGTCCGGATCCTCCAGCCCCACGGACACGCGGATGAGGCTGTCGCGGATGCCCGCCTGCGCGCGCTCCTCGGGCGTCATCCGGCGGGCGCTGGCGCTGGCCGCGTGCATCACCAGCGTGCCCACGTCTCCCAGCGACGGACCGGGCCTGGCCACCCGCAGCGCCTCCAGGAACCGGTCGCCCTCCTTCTGCCCCGCGCCCTTGATTTCAAACGCCACCATGGGCCCGAAGCCGCCCTCCAGCACCCGCGCCGCCACCGCGTGGTCCGGGTGGGAAGCAAGACCCGGGTAGATGACCCGCTCCAACAGAGGCGAGTCCGAGAGCCGCCTGGCAACATGCGCCGCGTGCTCGTTGTGGGCCTTCATGCGGACGGGCAGCGTGCGCAGGCCGCGCAGCGTGAGCCACGCCTCGAAGGGGCCCAGCACGTCACCGGACAGGATGCGCGCGGAGCGCAGCGGGTCGATGCGTGCCTTGGAACCGCTCACCGTGCCGCCCAGCGCGTCGCTGTGGCCGTTGAGCCACTTGCTGGTGGACTGCACGGCGTAGTCCGCGCCCAGCTCCAGCGAGCGCTGGCCGACGGGCGAAGGGAACGTCGCGTCCACCGCGAACACCGCCCCCGCGTCCTTGCACGCCTGCGCGAGCGCGCGGATGTCCGGCACGCGCAGGAGCGGATTGGAGATGCTCTCCGCCAGCACCAGGCGCGGACGCCATTCCCTGATGCGCGCGGGCGCGTCCGGGGACGTCTGGTCCAGGGGCTTCAACTCCACGCCCCAGCGGGCGCACAGGTTCTTGTAGAGCGCGCGGGTGACGCCGTAGCCATCCGTGGGCATCACCAGCACGTCGCCGGCCTTCCACGGCTGCGCGTCGAACAGCGAGCGCAGCGCGGCCATGCCGCTGGCGTACGTGACGCAGGCCTCCGCGCCCTCCAGCGCCGCCACCGCCTCCTCCAGCAGCGCCGCGTTGGGCGCGCTGATGCGGGCGTAGGCGTAGTCCTTTCCGTCCAGCGCGTCGGACAGGTCGTCGCTGCTGTCGAACCAGTTCACCGCCGCCGGGAAGATGGGCGGCATGACGGGCACGGCCTTGCTCCCGGTGAGCCGGGAGCCCGCGTGCACCGCCACCGTCTTCTGCTTCTTGCTCATGCGCGTGGGGTCTCGCTTGGGACGGAAAGGACGTGACTACTCGCCGTGCTCGATGAGCCAGCGCTCCGCGTCGATGGCGGCCATGCAGCCCGTGCCCGCCGCGGTGATGGCCTGGCGGTAGTAGCTGTCCTGCACGTCGCCGCAGGCGAAGACGCCTTCGATGTTGGTGCGCGTGCTGCCCGGGATCGTCTTCAGGTAGCCGCCCTGGTGCGTTTCCAGGATGCCCTGGAACAGCTCCGTGTTCGGCGTGTGGCCGATGGCCACGAACAGCCCTTGCGCATTCACCAGCTTGCTGTCGCCCGTCTTGAGGTTGCGCACGACGGCGCCCGTCATCCCCTTGCCGTCGCCCACGACCTCCTCCACCGCGGAGTCCCACATGAAGGAGATCTTCGGGTTGTTGAGCGCGCGCTCCTGCATCACCTTGGACGCGCGCAGCGTGTCGCGGCGGTGGATGAGCGTGACGTGGTTGACGATCTTCGCCAGGTACGTGGCCTCTTCCATGGCCGTGTCGCCGCCGCCCACCACCAGCACGTCCTGCTTCTTGAAGAAGGCGCCATCACAGGTGGCGCACGCGGACACGCCGCGGTTCTTGTAGGCGTCCTCGCCCTTGACGTTCAGCCACTTGGCCGTGGCGCCCGTGGAGATGATGACCGTCTCCGAGCGAATCTGGATGCCGCTCTCGCTCTCCAGGAGGAAGGGCCGCTTGGAGAAGTCCACCTTGGTGACGTTCTCCATGTGGATGACGGTGCCAAAGCGCTCCGCCTGCTTCTGGAAGCGCTCCATCAGCTCCGGGCCGGTGATGGCCTCCGGGAAGCCGGGGTAGTTCTCCACGTCGGTGGTGACCATGAGCTGGCCGCCCGGGACGCGCTGGGGGTGCTCCAGGGTGGGGCCGCCAGCGAACACCACGGGCTCCAGGTTGGCGCGCGCCGCGTAGATGGCGGCCGTGTAGCCCGCCGGGCCCGAGCCGATGATGGTGACCTTCTGGATCTTGTCCTGCGACACGGCGCCTCCTGCGCTCATACGTTGACGGCCCGGACGGTAACAGACGCAGCCGTCCTGGCCATGATACGAACCTGGACCCCATGGATGCCGCTGTCCTCAAGAAGGTTGCGCTCTTCGAGGGATTGACCCAGGGCCAGCTCGCCAAGGTCGCCCGCATCGCCCAGGCCCGGACCCATGTGGCCGGGGATTTTCTATTCCGCGAGGGCGACGCCGGCCAGGACATGTTCATCCTCACCGACGGCAAGGTGCGCATTTCCAAATCCGTGCCGGGCATCGGGGAGGAGGCGCTCGCCATCCTCGAACCCGGGCAGTATTTCGGGGAGATGGCGGTCATCGAGGATTCACCCCGCTCCGCGGACGCCATCGCCCATACCGGCTGCACGGTGTGGGTCATCGAGCGCGCGAAGCTGGACCAGCTGATGTTCACGGACAAGGACCTGGCCTACGTCCTCCTCTGGACGTTCGTCCGCACGCTGAGCGAGCGGCTTCGCGAGACGAACGACAAGATCAAGGCCTTCTTCGCCATCTCCCGCTTCTAGCGGCCGGCCGCGCTTCCCGGCTCCTCGCACGCCAGGAGTGCGAGTGGAGCATCGCTGTCCGTCCCGCCACCGGGCCTCTTCACGCGTTGCTGGACGGGGCCGCGCCCCGCGTTCCGGAGTGAACGCTGGAAGGCACATGCCTTGCTCAAGCCCGCCGTCGCGTGGACGGAGGCGGGATGGAACAAGGTGGAGAGGCGTGGGCGGAGTCGGGCGAAGGGGAAGCCACGGGTGGAAGGTCGGTGAGGGCGCGCGGCCCGGGATTGCCAGGACTGGAGGACGCGCGCGAGCGCCTCTTCCGGCTGGGCGCGGAGGCCCTCACCGACCTGGAGCTGTTGGGGCTTCTGTGGACGGAAGGGCTGGGGGACGCGGCGGAGCGCGTGGCGAAGGGCGGACTCAAGGCGCTGGTGCAGGAGGATCCGCGCGTGCTGTGCGCGCGGCGGGGCGTGGGGCCCTCGCGCACGTCCCGGCTCCTGGCGGCGCTGGAGCTGGGGCGTCGCGCGCAGCGCTCAACTGAGAAGCGGCCCCGGCTGCGAAACCCGAAGGAGGTGCACGCGTACCTGGCGCCCATGCTGGGCGCGCTGGGGCGCGAGGTGTTCCACGTGCTGTGCTTCAACCCGCGCAACGTGCTGGTGCATGACGCGCGGGTGGCGGAAGGGACGCTGAGCGCGTGCCCGGTGGACCCTCGGGAGGTGTTCGCCGCGGTGTTGTCCGCGCGGGCCACGGCCATCGTGCTCGCGCACAACCACCCTTCCGGGGACCCGGAGCCCAGCGTCCAGGACGTGGGGCTCACGGAGCACCTGGCGCGCGCGGCGGGGCTTCTGGGCGTGAAGCTGCTGGACCACGTCGTCGTGGGGGACGGCGCGTTCGTGTCCATGCTGGAGCGGGGCATCCTCCCGGACAG
>NZ_RAWL01000424.1:0-7268 GCF_003668885.1 Corallococcus sp. AB049A
GGCATAGGCGGGGCTGGTGGGCAAGGAGGGCTCCTGAAAAGGGAAACGAAACAGGCGCCAATGTAATGACGCGGGAGGACGGCCGCGGGGGGAATGCATGAAGGTGTGGACCTGCCTGGTGAGCGTCCGGGAGACTCCGCGCCCATGAGCCAGGAACGTCTCCAGCAATCCCTGTCCGCCGGTCCCCATCAGCTCCTCTCCCGCCTGGTCGGCACCTGGGAGGGCGTGGCGCGCACGTGGTTCCAGCCCGACAAGGTGGAGGACGAGTCGCCCAGCTCCGGCACCTTCCGGAGCGTGCTGGACGGCCGCTTCGTGGTCTACGAGTACACGTCCGCCTTTGGCGGCAAGCCGCTGTCCGGCATCGCGACGCTGGGTCACCACCTGGACGGGAAGCAGTTCACCATGTCGTGGGTGGACACCTTCCACGTGGGCACGGACATCATGTCGCTGCAGGGAGAGGCCGGAGTGAACGACCGCATCTCCGTCACTGGCAGCTACTCCACCGGTGAGCAGACGCCCCGCTGGGGCTGGCGCGTGGACGTCGAGCTGAAGGGCCCGGATGCGCTGGTCATCACGCACTTCAACATCGAGCCCGGTGCGGCGCCGCAGAAGGCCATCGAGCTTCAGTACAAGCGCCGGAGCTGAAGGGAGGCCTGGCGAGGATGGCCCGCTTGCCATCCTCGCCAGACGTTGCGTCAGGGGGCGCAGACGATGACCGAGTCGACTTCCAGGTCATCCGGGTCATAGGTCGCCGCGGCGTCCGGCCCGATGTGCCAGGTGTCATCCGGCTGCACGGCGAAGTCGATGTAGGGCCGCCATCCGTCGGCGAGCGCCGTGCGGAACGCCTCGTCGGTCACCTTCCCGTTGAAGCCGGCGGTCTGGTGGTTCACGGTCCGCAGGAGGATGCGCGAGGCCCCCAGGCCGTCACGGTAGTAGTACCGGGCGACCGCCGGCACCGCGGTGGCGTCCCACTCGACCTCCCAGACGTGGAAGGCGGTCACCAGATTGGCGAAGGGGCCCACTTCGTTGCCCGAGGTGTGGATCATCGGGCTAGAGCCCAGGTGCGTGGTGATCGAGAACTTGTTGGGATTGTTGACCGTGCCCTTGGGGCTGTCCCACCAGGTCTCGATGAGATCAAGCTCGCCATAGCGTGCATCGCCGAAGCTGTTGCGGGCCCAGAGAGCAGGGAACGTGCCCGGCATGGGCGCCGGAATCCTGGCGTGGAAGGCCATCACTCCCTTGCCCGGAGCGAAGGTGTTGTTTGCCTTCAGCCACGCGCCCGAATAGTAGTTCGTCCCCGTGCACTTCGCAGGGTGCTCCGGCGTGATGTTGGGATACGGGTCCTCGCAGTGACGCTTGGAGGAGACCTTCAACCTGCCGTCCTCCACCTTCACGTTGGCTCGGAGCATCTTGGTGAGCTGCGTGAACGTGCCGTTGGTGGGGCTGTTGTTGCCCTGGACGATGTTCCACTTCGAGGTGTCGAGCGCGGTGCCGTCGAAGTCGTCGCGGAAGAGTTCGCGGCTGAAGCCCGTGGGGCAGGCCAGCACCGTGACCGGAGGCGGAGTGCTCACGGGCCCCGGGAAGAGGTTCTCCTTGGGGATGACACCCTTCGGCGTCGAGGGGGATGACCACGCGAGCTTGATCACGGAGCTGCCCGTGTTCTCGTAGTACTCGAGCACGAGGTCGTAGGACTCGCCGGCCTGGAGGGCGAGGGTCCCGGAGTTCTCGACAGCGCCGTGGTGGGTCCAGTTGTCGATGATGCGCGTGCCGTTGACCGTCAGGCGAACGCCATCGTCGCTGGTCGTATAGAAGGTATAGGTCTCCGTGTGGTCCGCGCTGACCTTGCCCGTCCAGCGCGCGCTGAAGCCATCCGCGTTGACGCCAGAGAGGGGCGCGCCCGCTCCCCAGTTGAAATCAACGGTGGGGTCGACGCGGTTCACCGGGAGGCCGGTGAGGTCGATGCTGTTGAAGTACTGCCCCTGGAGCCCGGTGCCGCGGCGGCTGGTGACGTCCAGCCAGATGATGGAGGACACCAGCGAGCCGGCTGCCGCGCTGTTCTCGAAGATGAGTTCGGTGCGGAGCTGCCGGGCATCCACGACATCCAGGTTGGCGAAGGTATCGCTGAAGTTCGCAGGAGAGGGGGTGAGCGCGTGGACGGGACCGGTGGCGAGCAAGGTCGCGCCGTCGTAGAGCTTCACGAGGAGCGAGCCGGCACCGCCGTTGATTGCCCACCCGTCGTAGTTCACGACGACCGTCGAGGCGCCGCCCGGCTTCGCGGTGTCCTGATATCCCAACGTCAGGGTCGATGACACCCGCCCGGGGGCGCTGCGCGCGAACGTGCCGCCGCGATCGCTCGCCGCGAAGGACACTCCGTCATCCATCAGGCCGTGGATGGGCGTGCTTCCGCCCCCCGCCCAGATGCCACTCATGGCGACGTCGCTGCTGGGAGACGCGCTCGACGAGACGAGCTCCGACGAAGCCCGACCCGCTTCGAGGGTGTCACCCTCCTCGGGAGCGGGGCCCTCGCAGGCCGCGAGGAGGGAGAGGGAGAAAACGGAGAGGGCCCGGAGGGGAAACATCGCTCTGCTCATGAAAGGCACCTTGATCAGTGACGGAGTCAAGAACTCCGACCATACCGAATCTTCCTGTGAAAACCAGGATTTCCTGTCGATGCTGTATCACTGTATCAAGGGCGGTCGCGGGCCCGCCGAAGTCGCGAGTCGGCCTGTGGTGATCACCTCATCGCCAACAACGCGACGCTCGCGGCGGACCAGGCCAACTGGGAGACCCGCTTCGGCTACCTCACCGCCACGCACCCCGTCATCGCCACCGAGTGGAACGCCAACAGCGAGAACTGCAAGCGTCTTTTCCGGTACGGTCAGGCCTGCCCGCGAAACACGGGCAGGCCCTTGCGACTCCCACCGCGGGCCCGCTACAGCAGACTGGCCAGCCAGGTGAGCTGCGCGTCAATCGTCTCTGAAATGGCGAGCGGCTGATCCGACGTGCGCGGCTCGGTGTACGGATTGCCAATCTCCTTGTGCTCCCACTTCACCCAGGTCTGCTTGTACCAGCCCCAGTCCAGGTCGGTGCCCTTCGAGGGAGGCGTGGTGCCCGCGTACCCGGAGAAGGCGCGGATGCCGGTGGCCGGCGCGACCTCCTGGCCTCCCACCACCTGATACAGGTGCAGCCGCGCGCGGCGGGGGAACTCGGCGGACAGGTGGGTGGCCCACGCGCCGTAGAACGTGCCCGAGGGGCGCACGGGGTTGTTCACCTTGGTGTCGAACGTGCCCAGCTCGCCCTGGCTGTGCTTGCACACACCATCCAGCGAGGACACGTAGAGGGTGATGCCATCCAGCGCCGTGTTGGCGCGGAGCGCCTGGGCCATTCGCATCACCAGACACCCGCCCCGGGAGCTTCCCGCCAGGTAGATGGACCGCGTCTCGGGCCGGATCTGGGCCTGGAGCCAGTGGACGAACCCGTTGACGATGCGCTGCTTCGTGTCGCTGTCGAGCAGGTGGTCGAAGTTGTTGTCGTTGACCACGGACAGGTGCGTCTTCCCCGCCGGGAACCAGCCCAGGGCATTGAGCTTCATGGCCAGGGAGCGGCCATCCAGGACCACGTTGGGGCAGGAGACGCCGTCACAGGACGCGTCCCAGTTGGAGGACTGGCCCGTCACGCCGCTGGAATGCCCGCTGCTTGAGATCTTCTGCCCGGCGGTCATGAAGACGATGGCCTCGCGCACGCTCGGGGCCTCCACCTGGGCGATGCGGATGGCGTGCAGCGTGCTGTCGGGGGCACCGGCCGCGCGGAACTGCTCGAAGCCCGGCGCCGCCTGGTAGCCACCGGAGGCGTTCTTGTAGACGACGCGCCGTGACACCACCGTCCGGCTGCTCCCGTTGGGATAGGCCAGCGCCTGGGATTGTGAGTCCAGGGTCACCTGGGGCTCCCCGGTCGAGTCCTCCGGCCCTGGCGGAGCACAGCCCGTGAGAGTGCCAACCAGCGCCAGGGCAACGCCTGCCCAGAGAGAGATGCGACGAGGGATACCCGAGCTGTGGGCCATGGACTGATCCTGGATTCTGGAGGGAGCTGCGCGGAGCGCAGCGAGGACCATGTCACTACTGCGGCCGTCCCGCCTACGGCACCTGCTGGAGCTTCTGAGCCACCACGCGCGCCTCGTGACGTCCGGCGTCCGTCCAGTCCTCGGTGAGTGAGAGGGATTGGAGGCCCTGGAGCAGGGTGGGCAGCTCCCCCTCCTCCAGGAGGAAGCGCGCGGACGGGTGCGGATGGCGTTGCAGGTTTCGCCGGGTGGGCTGGGCGAAGACGAACAGCCCGCCCGGTGCGAGCAGCCGTGGCACGGCGGCGAGGAGCGGCCGCCAGAGGTAGTTCAAGCACACGACCACGTCGAACGGCCCCGGCGGCGGCGCGTCCGTCTCCAGGTCCAGGCGCAGGCGCGTGAGGGACACGCCCGCGTCTCGTGCCAGGCCTTCCGCCTGCGCCAGCGCCACGTCGGAGAGGTCCACCAGGGTCACGTCCAGCCCGCGCTGCGCAAGCCAGCATGCGTCGTGGCCCGCGCCTCCGGCCAGGTCCAGCGCCCGGCCCGTGGAGGGCAGTTGGTCCGCGAGTGAGCGGAGGAAGCTGGAGGCCTCCCTGGACGCGGAGGCCTGCTGGTGCTTGTCGTTCCAGCGCTGGCGATCCTCCTGGGACATGGCGCGGCTCCTACTTCCGGGTCATCAGCCCGTTGAGGGACGGATAGCTGGCGGCGGCTTCGAAGAGGCTCGCGGAGTGTCCCTCGCGGAGGAACGTGGAGGCGAGCGCCCCGGCCCGGCCCCAGATGGACTCCGAGATGGCGGAGCCTGCGCTGAGCCGCCGCACGCCCAGCCGCTGGAGCTCCGCCGGAGCGGGCAGGTCCTGCCGCGCGAGCACGTTCACGGGCAGCGAGGTGCCCCGGGTGAGGGCCTGGATCTCCGCCGCGTCCGTGACACCCGCGGCGAAGAGGCCATCCGCGCCCGCCTGCTGGTAGCGGGCGGCACGGGCCAGGGTCTCCTCCACGCGGCGCTCGGGCGGCACCAGCTTGCGCAGGTACACGTCCGTGCGCGCGTTGACGAAGACGTCGATGCCCAGGCGCGCACCGGCCTGCTTCACGCGCTCAATCTTCGCGGCGAGCAGCTCCGGAGGACCGCTGCCGTCCTCCAGGTTGCAGCCCACGGCGCCCTCGGACAGGAGGCGGGCCACGTTCTCCGCGGCGGTGGCCGGGTCGTCGGAGTAGCCCGCTTCGGCGTCCACGGTGAGGGGGACCTGGATGGCGCGCGCGATGGTGCGCACGGTGTGGACGAGCGCGTCCACGGGCAGCGCGTTGCCGTCCGGGTAGCCCAGGGCCCACGCGATGCCGGCGCTGGTGGTGGCGATGGCCTTCGCGCCCAGGCTCTCGAAGAGGCGGGCACTGCCGGCATCCCAGACATTCGGGAGCATGAGCAGGTCAGGGCCCTGGTGCAGCGCGCGGAAGGTGGGGGCGGTGTCGGGACGGGCGGTCATGCGTGGGAACTCCGGTGAGAGGGATTCAGGCGTGCGTCTGCTCATGATTGAGCAGCCAGCGTTTGCGTTCCAGGCCTCCGGCATAGCCGGTGAGAGAGGCATTGGCACCGACGACGCGGTGGCACGGAACGACGATGCTGATGGGATTCGCGCCATTGGCCAGGCCCACGGCGCGGATGGCCCTGGGACGTCCGATGCGATGGGCGAGCTGGCCATACGTGGTCGTCGTTCCCGCCGGAATCTCCCGGAGGGCGCGCCAGACCTCGCGCTGGAAGGGCGTGCCGCCGGTCTCCACGGGAAGCGCGGAGATGGCGCTCAGGTCCCCGCGCAGATAGGCCTGGAGCGCGGACGTGCGGCCGGACGGGTCGCGCGCGGACTCCAGGACGCAGCCGTTCTCGCCGTAGTGCAGGCGCAGGAGCCGGTGCATGCGGGCCTCGTAGCCCTCCCAGTCCAGCGCGCGCAGGCGGCCCTCTTCATCGCAGACGAGGAGCGCCACGCCGGCGGGAGTGGGCGTGGAATCCATGAAGAAGCGCGGACGGTCAGGCATGGGTGTTCCGGTGGGAGGGAGTGAGGGCCGCCAGGGTCCAGAGGTGCTGGGCGGCGTAGGCGCGCCACGGGCTCCAGGCTTCGGCGCGACGCAGGAGCGCTTCGGGCGTGGGGCGTGGGCCTCCGCCTTCCGTCGCGGCGCGAAGCAGGGCGACGTCGGAGGCGGGAAAGGCATCCGTCTCCCGCACGGCGCGGAGGGCGATGTACTGGGCGGTCCATTCGCCAATGCCGGGCAGCCGCGTGAAGCGGGCGACGGTGTCCGAGAGCGACGGTCCGGGCTGGAACAGCGAGGGATCCGCCACGGCCGCCGCGGCGAGCTGGGAGAGCGCCCGGGCGCGAGCGGCCGGCATGCCCATGCCCGTGAGGTCCGCCGAAGCCAGGACCTCGGGGCGGGGGAAGGCGCGCTGGAGCCGGACATCACCGGTGATCGCCGGGTCCAGGTCTTCTCCATGCGTGGCGAGGAGCCGCTGTCCCAGCTGTCGCGCGGCGGTGGTGCTCACCTGCTGGCCCAGGATGGCGCGAACGGCCAGCTCGAACCCGTCCCAGCCCCCGGGTGCGCGAAGGCCGGGGCGCGCGGCGAGCAGGGGCGCGAGCAGGGCGTCCGTGGACAGGTGCGCGCGGATGGCCTCCACGTCCGCGCCCACGTCGAAGACGCGCCGGACCTGGGCGACGACGGCGGGCAGCATCCTCACGTCGCTGACGCGCAGGGTGGCACGCAGGGCGTCGAGCCCCGGAGCCGGCGACACTTCCACGGCTCCCCGGCCCCAGGCGTTCGTGAAGGTGCGCAGGTAGCGCCCGGGCTCCACGTGCTCCATGCCGGTGAGCGCGCGGGCGGACAGCCAGGCCTCCATCGCGGCCCAGTCATACGGCGGCCGGTAGGGGATGAGCAGCGTCACCTCGGGGACGGCGGACGTCGCGGGTGCGGTGCGGGTGCGGCGGAGGACGCCGGGGGGACGGCCATAGAGCGACCGGAAGACGGCGTTGAAGCGCCGGACGCTGCCGAAGCCGGACGCGAGGGCGACCTCGGCCATGGACAGGGAGGTCTCGTGGATGAGCTGCCGGGCGAAGAGCACGCGGCGCGTCTGCGCGACCGCCACCGGGGAGGCCCCCAGGTGCTGCTGGAACAGCCGCCGCAGCTGCCGGTCCCCCACGCCGAGCCGGTCCGCCAGCACCTCGACGCTGGCCTCGTC
>NZ_RAWL01000425.1:0-7239 GCF_003668885.1 Corallococcus sp. AB049A
TCATCTCCCTGGTGGCGCTGGTGGGCGGAACCGTGGCGGGGCTGCTGGGCGTCATCCTCGCGGTGCCGGCGGCGGCGGCGGGGCAGGTGCTGCTCACGGAGGTGCAGCGCGAGCGGCGCAAG
Organism: Corallococcus sp. AB049A; assembly: GCF_003668885.1. Taxonomy (NCBI): domain Bacteria; kingdom Pseudomonadati; phylum Myxococcota; class Myxococcia; order Myxococcales; family Myxococcaceae; genus Corallococcus; species Corallococcus sp. AB049A. The sequence goes on from NZ_RAWL01000425.1 coordinate 123, forward strand.
GCGTGGAAGCGCGAACGGCGCCAGACGTTGGCATTGTCCTCCGGTCTGGGGAACGCGGACGAGGCACTGTTGGCGGGTCCACTCGGGCCGCCGCGAGGTGAAGCGCGGCGTGCGCCCCCGGTTGACTCCGGGCATCCTGGGGCGCCGCACTGAGCCGTTTGCTTTCCGCGAGCCCCACGATGACTTCCGATGAGACTGTTTCGGCGACCTTCAAGCGCGCGGCGGCGGAGCGCGCGGTGGACTTCATCCAGCCGGGCATGGTGGTGGGGCTGGGCACGGGCAGCACGGCCGCGTACGCGGTGAAGCGGCTGGGCGCGCTGCTCTCCGCCGGGACGTTGAAGGACGTGGTGGGCATCCCCACGTCGCGCGCGACCGAGGCCCTGGCCACGTCGCTGGGGGTGCCGCTCACCACGCTGGACGTGCATCCGGTGGTGGACCTCACCATCGACGGCGCGGACGAGGTGGCGCCGGACCTGTCGCTCATCAAGGGCGGCGGCGGGGCGCTGCTGCGCGAGAAGGTGGTGGCGCAGGCCAGCCGCCGGGAGATCATCATCGTGGACGCGCCCAAGCTGTCACCCCGGCTGGGCACGAAGTGGCCGGTGCCGGTGGAGGTGCTGCCCTTCGGCTGGCGCTCGCAGGCGCTGTTCCTGGAGTCGCTGGGCGCGCGCGTGGTGGTGCGGCTCGCGCTGGACGGAGCGCCGTACCACACGGATCAGGGCAACGTGTTGCTGGACTGTGACTTCGGGCCCATCAGCGACCCCGCGGGGCTGGCCGCGAAGCTGGATGCTCGGGCCGGGGTGATGGAGCACGGCCTGTTCCTGAACCTGACCACCGACCTGCTGGTGGCCGGACCGGAAGGCATCACCCATCGCGTCCGGGGCGCGTGAGGCGCAGGACGTCCTCGGCGGTGTCCACGTCCTCCTCGCCGCCGGGCAGTGGAACCTCCACGACGCGCGAAGGGTCACGGGCGATGAGCCCGCGTGCGCCGCCCGTGGGCTCGAGCGCCGCCAGCTCAGGGAAGAGGGCGCGGGAGAAGAGGGCGGGGACGCCCCGCGTGCCCGCGTACGCGGACGCGACGATGGGCGCGTGCGTGCGCTCGAAGGTGGCGATGAGCGAGCGCAGGTGGTCCGTGTCCACGCGCAGCTGGTCGCAGAGCATCAGGAGCGCACCGTCCACGTCCGGCGGAAGCACCCGCAGGCCGGCGTGCAGCGAGGAGCCCTGCCCCAGCGCCCAGCCCGGATTGTCCACGCACCGCACGGCGAGCCCCCGCAGCTCCGCGCCCACCTCGTCACGCTTCGCACCGAGCACGACGGTCACCACGGGGCTCGCGGCCAGGGCCCGCTCCGCCGCGCGCCGCACCAGCGACGTGCCCTCGTGGCGCAACAGCTGCTTGGGCTGTCCCAGCCGCGAAGAGCCGCCAGCGGCGAGCAGCACGATGGCGACGGTCGTCACGCGGACCTGCGCTCCGGCGCGGTGGCCTCTCCGTGGATGGGCGCCTGCCGCTCGCGCAGCCGTCCTCCGTCGCGTCCGGCCAGCACCGCCTGCACCTCCGCGATGATGGACAGGGCAATCTCGTCCGCGCCCTCCGCGCCCAGGTCCAACCCCATGGGCGCGTGCAGCTTCTCCAGCTGCGCGGCGGTGGGCGGATGCGCCAGCTCCCTCAGGATGCGCTCCGTGCGGGAGCGCGGCCCGAGTACGCCCAGGTAGCGCACCGGCAGCGGCACCAGCCGCGCCAGCAGCTCGCGGTCCTGCGGCAGGCTGTGCGTCATCACCAGCACCACGCTGCGCTCGGACAGCGGGACCTTCTCCAGCACCTCGCTGGCCCGCGACGCGACGTGCGCCTGGGCACGCGGGAACCGGCGGCGCAGCAGGTCCACGGGCCGGTCCGCCACCACCGTCAGGTGCCAGCCCAACCCCTGCGCACGCGACACCACGGGGGCCACGTCGAAGCCGCTGCCGAACACCACCACCGGCGGCGCCGGCTCCACCACCTCCACCAGCACCTCCGCGCCCCCGCATGCGCCGCTCCACGGCACGCCGCGCACCAGCGCCTCCGTGGCCGCCGCGCGCGCCGGCTCCAGCAGCGCGCCCGTGAGGTTCCCCGCCGACACGCCGTCCGCGCGCAGCATCAGCCGCGCGCCAACGGACTCCGCGGGGCCCCGGTACACGGTGGCCACCACCGCGCGCAGCGACTGCTTGCGCGCCTCGTCCGCGAAGGCGAGCGCGTCACCCGGGCCGGGCTCCCAGCGCTCCAGCAGGATGTCCACCACGCCGTTGCACCCGAGCGCGAACGACAGCCCGCCCTCGTCCTCCGCGTTGTCGCCGGTGGTGTCGTAGCGCAGCACGCGCGGCCCGCCCGACGTCCAGAAGAAGGCCTTGCGCACCAGGTCTCCCTCCAGACACCCGCCGCTCACCCCACCGGCCAGCCACCCGTCCGCGCCCATCAGCATGCGCGCGCCCGGGCGCCGGTACGACGAGCCGGACACCGCCACCACCGTCGCCAGCACCACCGGACCGGAGGCGCGCCCGCACGCCTTCAGCAGGTCATCGAGTTCCTTCATCGCCCACCCATCTAACCACCCACGTGCCGAGCCCGGGCCGATTCCACTCAAGCCCGGTGTGCACCGTCCGACGTCCGCTTCCTGTCCCGCGCACGCAGGGCAGCCATCCAGCCGGCCGCCCGGCCTCTGCATGACGCTGGCGGACAAGGCCTACCGCCACGAACTTGAGCGGAGGACTTTTAGATGGAGGCCCGGTGGAATCCACAGCGCGACGGCGTGATGCCCGACATCGCTTCCCCTCTGCTTACGGCACCCCGCGGGCCTGTCGCCCCAGCAAGGGGAGGGCGGCATGAAGATGCCCGAAGTGCTGGAGCACCTGCCCGCGGTTGGACACCTGCTCGGACGCAAGCCGGGCGGGCAGGAGGACATCTTGCCGAAGCGTGACCCCACCCTGACCCTGCCGGACTTCCAGTCCGTGCCGCTGCCCACCAGCGAGCGCCGGCTGGGAGACGGCCGGACCTTCATCGTGCACCACCCCTCGCCGCGCGCGCCCCGGGGACCGGGCCTCACGGTGATGAGCTACAACATCCTCATGGGCGGCGAGCGCCAGGAGGCGCTGCTGGAGTACTTCACCCAGCTGGAGGCCCAGGACCGCATGCCGGACGTCATCGGCCTGCAGGAGGCGGGCGTGCCCATGTCGGTGCTGCTCGCGTCCCGCTTCGGCTTCCACCTGGCGTACCAGGGCAGCGACGGCGACGGCGGCACGCGGCTGATCAACGGCAAGGCGTGGCTCAGCCGCCACCCCATCGTGGACGCCGCGCACTTCACCTACGTCCTCACCGACGCCGAGCGCAGTGACGCCATCGCGCGCCAGGGCTACGCGGGCGAGCTGGTGGAGGACCGGGGCGTGCTCTGGCTCAAGCTCCAGGTGGAGGGGCGCCCCATCTATCTCTACAACCTGCACCACGCGCTGGGCGACTCGGCCATCAACGCCCTCAACCTGCGCCAGCTCAACGCGCTCCTGCGCCGCCGCGAGGGCGTCCCCGCCGTCGTGCTGGGCGACTTCAACGCCAACACCGCCATCAAGCGCGGCGGCTCGTGGCTGGTGGCGCACCTGCTGCACCCGAAGCAGGACAACGACACGGACACCATCGAGGAGTTCCGCCAGCGCTACGGCGACGACATGCACAACGTCACCGTGGGCGACCGGGGCGTGGGCAACATCGCGGATCCGCGCCTGCGCCATGAGCTGCACACGCTGGAGCAGGACCTGCCGGAGACGGTGTGCCACGCGACGACGGTGCGCGTGCGGCTGGCGGACCACTCGCTGACGACGCCGCACCACGCGCGCCAGGAGCTGAGCTCCGGGCAGATTCCCAAGCACAGCCCCGCGTGGTGGCGCCTGCAGGACATCGCGGACTGCGCCACGCTCACCTCGCACCCGGACAGCCACGGCGTGGTGCACGCCACGGGCAAGCGCTTCGACAACTTCTACGCGACGCGCTCCCTGGCCCCCGTCCTCTTCGAGGTGGACCGCTCCACGGAGTCCTCGGACCACCAGCCGGTGGTGGCCCACTACCGCTTCGTCGACGGACAGCCCAAGGCCCCGCCGCACCACTGACGTCCCCCGCCACCGCTACGCGGCGAGGGCCGAGTGGCGGTGGCGCGCGAAGAGGTCCTTCACGTAGCGGCCCAGCAGGGCCGCGTCGATGTCCGGGCACTGGAGGTCCGTGCCCGCCAGCGCGGCGCGCGTGTGGTCCGTGCGCACGCGCGGCGTGCGGTGGTGCAGCTCCAGCACCGTGCGGGTGCCGTGGTAGACCTTCTCCCGCAGGAACGCGACCAGCGGGAAGAGGGCGTTGTCCGGCCCCACCCGGCCCAGCTCCCGCAGCCACACCGCCGGCGCCACCCGGCGCACCGGGTGCCCGTGCACGCCCAGCAGGTCGAAGAGGGCGTTGTGGGAGGGCTCCTGCTCGCGCTCCGGCGCCAGGTTGTAGTTGCCGCCCGGCGCCTGCGTGAGCACCAGGTGCGCGGTGGCGTTGGCCACGTAGTCCACCGGCACCGGCAGCCAGTACTTGTCCGGCAGGTCCGGCGACAGGCCCAGCTGCGCGTTGCCCACCAGGAGCCGGCACAGCATGTCGTCCGCGTTGCCAATGCCCGTGCGGCTGTGGCCCTGGATGAAGCCCGGCCGGTAGATGCTGACCGGCAGGCCACCCTCGCGCGCGTCCGCGACGAGCCGCTCCGCCACCCACTTGGCCCGCGTGTAGCCGTTCTCGTAGACCATCAGGTCCAGCGAGCGCTCCAGCGCGAAGTCCTCGGACACCTCCTCCACGCCCAGCAGCGTGCCCACCGCGCCGTGGACGCTGAGCGAGGACACGTGGTGCAGCGGCTTGGCGCGGCCGTGCGCGCAGAAGGCCAGCACCTGCTGCGTGCCGGCGACGTTGGGCCGGCCCGCATCCGCGTACGGCAGGATGTAGCTGATGCTCGCGGCCGAGTGCACCACCGCGTCGCACTGGAGCGCCAGGGCGTCATACACGGTGGCCTCCAGCCCCAGCCGCGTCCGGGTGATGTCGCCCGCCACCGCCTGGATGCGCCCGTCGCGCCAGGGCAGGTGCACGCCGTACTTGCGCGCGGTGGCGCGAAGCCGGGCGCCGGCCTCCGCGTCGTCTCGGGCCCGCACCAGGCAGTGGATGCGCTCCACGCGCGGCGCCAGCGCGGCCAGCAGGTGGATGCCCAGGAAGCCCGTGGCCCCCGTGAGCAGCAGCGTGCGCGGCGGCTGCTTCACCCCGGAAGGCAACGTCAGCGGGGGCAGCCCCGCGGACCGGGCGTCGGTGAGCAGCGTGGCGCGCACGCTCTGGGGGCCGCCTTCCGACGGGGCCGCGCCGGCCTCGCAGAAGGGCAGGAGCAGCTGCGGCGTGGGGTGCGAGTACACGCGGCGCGACGGCAGCGGCACGCCGAAGTCCTCCTCCACCTGGGCCAGCACGTGCGCCACGCCCAGCGAGTCACCGCCCGCCTGGAAGAAGTGCGTGTTCGCCGTGACGGTGCCCGGCGCCGCGCGCAGGCCCCGCTCGAAGGCACGGCACAGCTTTTCAATGGGTGTGGCGGGAGTCGCGGGCGTGCTGGGGGCGGTGGACTTCGTGGCCCCCATCCAGTCCGCGGGGGGAGGCAGGGCCTGCCGGTCCACCTTGCCCAGGTGGGGCATGAGCGGCAGGCGCGGCAGCTCCACGAAGCGGTGCGGCACCATGTAGTCCGGCAGCACCACGCCCAGGTGCGCGCGCAGCGCATCCAGCGACACCGCGTGGCCCTCCTGCACGCTGTGGTAGGCCACCAGCAGGCCCGTCGTCTGCCCTTGAGCGTCCGTGTGCTCGAAGACCGTCACCGCCGCCTGCGCCACGCCGGGGTACGCGTACAGCGCCTGCTCGATGGCCTCCAGTTCGATGCGGAAGCCGCGCAGCTTCACCTGCTGATCCATCCGGCCCAGGAACACGAGCGCCCCGTCCGCGCGGACGAAGGCCTCGTCGCCGGTGCGGTACCACCGGGCGCCCCGGGCGTCCGTGGGGAAGCGCTCCCGGGTGCGCTCGGGCTGGTTGCGGTAGCCCTCCGCCACGCCCTCGCCGCCAATCCACACCTCGCCCGTCGCGCCCTGTGTGGCGTCCTGGCCGTCCGGCCCCACCACGCGCACGCGCACGCCCGGCAGCGCCTGCCCGATGGGCACGGGCGACTCGCCGCCCTGTACCTGGTACGCGGTCGCGCAGACCGTGCCCTCCGTGGGGCCGTAGGCGTTGAAGACGCGGCGGCCGGACGCGTGCCACCGCTCCGCGAGCGGCGCCGGGCAGCGCTCGCCCGCCATCACCACGCAGGCCACGTCCGGCAGCGTGTCCACGTGCGGCCCCAGCTGCCCCAGCACGGACGGGGGCAGGCACAGGTGCGTCACGCGCTGCTGGCGCAGGTGGTCCGCCATGCGCCGGCCGGGCAGCAGGTCCTCGCGCGTGCCCTGCACCACGGTGCCGCCCGCGAACAGCGTGGGGAACACCTCCCACACCGACGCGTCGAAGTTGATGCTGGCGAACTGGAGGTGCCGCGTGTCCGGCCCCAGGCCCAACAGCGGCGCCACGCCGTGCACCAGGTTCGACAGGCCCCGGAACGTGCACACCACGCCCTTGGGCTCACCGGTGCTGCCGGAGGTGTAGATGAGGTAGGCGGGCCGGTCCGGCGGCGCGTCGATGACGTCCGTGGGGGTTTCGTCACCCGGTGAATCCATCCCCGCCGTCTCCGCCTCCAGGAAGGGCAGGGGAGAGCCCAGCCACGTCTCCAGCAGCCCCACGGAGACGCGGTGCATGCGCTGGGTGACGACGCCGCGCAGGCCCGCGTCGCGCAGGATGCGCAACAGCCGCTCGTCGGGGAGGAACGGATCCAACGGCACGTAGGCCGCGCCCGCCATCCAGATGCCCAGGATGGCCGGGATGACCTCCGGCCCGGGCACCACCATCAGGCCCACGCGGTCTCCCGGCCCCACGTTCCATTCGTCCTTCAGCCGCCGCGCCACCCGCGCCGCCCTGCGCAGCAGCTCCGGCTGCTTCAACACCGTGGATCCGAAAGCGATCTGCGCGGTGGGGGGA
>NZ_RAWL01000426.1:0-7225 GCF_003668885.1 Corallococcus sp. AB049A
CCGCCCAGGAGGGCGCGCGGATGCTGTCCAAGGTGGGCTCACTGCTCGGCAAGAAGGGCGCCTGACATGACCGACACTCCCCGCATCGCCGCCTGGTTCGACGTCCTGCTCGACAGGAAGGGCAGCGACCTGCACCTGAGCGTGGGCTACCCGCCCCTGGGCCGCATCCGCGGCGAACTGGTGCCCCTGCGCGACGAGCCCCTCTCCTCCAACGAGCTGGAGTCGCTGCTCTTCGAAATCTGCTCGCCGGAGCAGAAGCGGCAGATTGTCGAGGAGCTGGACCTGGACTTCGCCTACGGCTACGGCACCAAGGCCCGCTTCCGCGCGAACTACTTCTACAAGATGACCGGCATTGGCGCCGTGTTCCGCACCATCCCCAGCAAGGTGCTGTCGCTGGAGGACCTGAAGACGCCGGAGGTGGTGCGCAAGATGGCGGACCGCCGCAGCGGCCTGGTGCTGGTGACGGGCCCCACGGGCTCCGGCAAGTCCACGACGCTCGCGGGGATGATCAACCACATCAACAAGACGCGCGCCGCGCACGTGCTCACCGTCGAGGACCCGGTGGAGTTCGTGCACGAATCGCTCAAGGCCCAGGTCACCCACCGGGAAGTGGGCCCGCACGCGTCCAGCTTCGCCACCGCCATCCGCTCCGCCGGCCGCGAGGACCCCAACGTCATCCTCATTGGCGAGCTTCGCACCAACGAGACCATGAAGCTGGCGCTCCAGCTGGCCAGCTTCGGCGTGCTCGTCTTCGCCACGGTGCACACCAACAGCGCCCCCGCCACCATCGACCGCATCATCAACTCCTTCCCCGCGGACGAGCAGGGCCAGGTGCGCGGCATGCTCGCGGAGTCGCTGGCCGGCATCGTCGCCCAGCAGCTGATCAAGACCGCGGACGGCAAGGGCCGCGTCGCCGCGCTCGAAATCCTGGTGGGCAGCGCCGCCATCGCCGCCATGATTCGCGAGGGCAAGGTGTTCCAGATTGCCTCCAAGATGCAGGCGGGCCAGGGCCAGGGCATGCAGACCCTGGACATGCACCTGGAGCGGCTGGTGAAGGACGACGTCATCCTCCCCGAGGCCGCCCTGGAGAAAGCCCAGGACAAGGAGAATTTCGTGAAGGTCATCCAGCGGCTGAAGCCGGACTGGCAGGTGCCGGAGACGCTGAAGGCCTGAGCGGCCAGCCGCGACAGTGGAGAGGGAATTTGCTTTCTGCCCCCGACTTCGCCTTTGTTCTGGAGTGAACGTGGACCCGGCCTGGCAGGACGGGTCCCTACACTTCCGAGGGGGAAGTCATGGATGAGCAGCAGCTGGAGATGATGCGGCAGATGCAGGAGCAGCAGTCGGCGGGCCCGGGTCCGCTGTTCTGGATCTTCTACCTGGCCTTCATCGGCTTCGTGGTCGCGGGCATGTGGAAGACGTTCAGCAAGGCGGGCGAGCCGGGCTGGGCGGCCATCGTGCCGTTCTACAACGTCTATGTGATGACCAAGATCGTCGGCCGTCCGGCGTGGTGGGTGGTGCTGGCCCTCCTGCCGTGCGTGAACATCATCGCGCTGTTCATCATCAGCATCGACATGGCGAAGTCCTTCGGCAAGGACGTGGGCTTCGGCATCGGCCTGGCGCTGCTCGGCCCGGTCTTCTACGCCATCCTCGGCTTCGGCGACGCGCAGTACCAGGGCCCGGCCGCCTCCGGCGGTGGCATGGCCGCGGCGTAGTCCCCCACGGCTTTCGGGCCGTGAACGGCGGCGGTGAAGTGGCCTTCCGGTCGCTTCACCGCCGTTCGTGTTTCTGGGGCCCGCCGGTTCGGATAGAGCCGGGACATGGCCTCCGCTCTCCGCCCCTTTCGTGTCCTCGCGCTGGCGCTCTTCGCCGCGACGGCCTGTGACTCGCGCGGTTGCGCCCGGAAGACCGGGCCGCTCGTGTACGTGAGCAACGAGGGCTCCGACGACCTCTCCGTCATCGACGCGGAAGCGAACCGCGTCATCGCCACCATCCCCGTGGGCAAGCGGCCCCGGGGCCTGCGCCTGTCTGCGGACGGCCAGCGGCTCTACGTGGCGGTGAGTGGTTCCATGCGGGCGCCGCCCGGCACGGACGAGGACACCCTGCCCCCGCCGGACCGGACCGCGGACGGCATCGCGCTGGTGGACACGAAGACGCACCAGGTCCTGCGCGTGCTGGAGAGCGGGGACGACCCCGAGTCCTTCGACGTGTCCCCGGACGGCCAGCGCCTCTACGTCTCCAACGAGGACGCCGCGAAGGCCTCCGTGGTGGACGTGGCCACGGGCAAGGTGACGCACGCGGTGCCCGTGGGCGGCGAGCCCGAGGGCGTCACGCTGCGCCCGGACGGCCGCTTCGCCTGGGTCACCAGCGAGGAGGACCACCACGTCTACGTCATCGACACCGGCACGCAGGCGGTGGTGGCGCGCATCCCGGCGGGAGGCCGTCCGCGCGCGGTGGCCTTCACGCCGGATGGCGCGTGGGCCTTCGTCACCGCGGAGCAGGGCCGCACCGTCACCCGCGTGGACGCGAAGACACACCAGGCGAAGGGCACGCTGAGCTTCCCGGAAGCAGGCGCGAAGCCCATGGGCGCGGTGGTGTCCCCGGACGGCCGCACGCTGTACGTCACCACCGGGCGCGGCAAGGCCGTGGCCATCATCGACGTGGCGGCCTGGAAGCTGCTGCGCACCGTGGAGGACGTGGGCGAGCGTCCCTGGGGCGTGGGCATCACGCCGGACGGCCAGCGGCTCTTCACCGCCAACGGCCCCTCCAACGACGTCTCCGTCATCGACCCCGCGACGGGCCAGGTGCTCAAGCGCATCCCCGTGGGCACGCTGCCCTGGGGCATCGCGGTCTCCCGCTGAGAGGAAGATTGGGACCCGGGTTCCATGCCTGCGTCCGGCGGTGGACAGAGCGTCGGCCCTCCATCGGATGTCCAACGGCCCAAGGTCTCGATTGCCGCGACAAACCCAGCGGGTTCCCTAGGGTGGCGCGCCTATGCCGTATCGAAGCTGCGTGTCGTCGTGGGTCCTGGCCGGCCTCTTCCTCCTGACTCCGGGTTGCAAGAAGGAGGGAGGCGCGCACCCTTCCTCCGCGCAGGGCTCCAGCAACCTTCCGGCCGGAGCGACGAAGCCGGACGCGTCGAAGCTGGCGGAGGACGACGGGCAGTGGCTCACGGCGTCCAAGGACGCGGCCAACACGCGCTACAGCCGGCTCAAGGAAATCCACGCGGGCAACGTGAAGGACCTGAAGCTCGCCTGGTCGTGGTCCACGGGGCTGGTGCGCGGGCATGAGGCGGCGCCGCTGGTGGTGGGCTCGACGATGTACGTCGTCACGCCCTTCCCCAACCGGCTGGTGGCGCTGGACCTGACGAAGGAAGGCGCGCCGGTGAAGTGGACGTACGAACCGGCGCCGTCGCCCTCGGCCCAGGGCGTGGCGTGCTGCGACGTCGTCAACCGGGGCGCGTCGTACGCGGACGGGCGCCTCTTCTTCAACACGCTGGACGCGCACACGGTCGCGGTGGACGCGCAGACGGGCAAGGAGCTCTGGAAGACGAAGCTGGGGGACATCAACAAGGGCGAGACCATGACCATGGCGCCCCTGGTGGTGCGCGACCGGGTCATCGTGGGCAACAGCGGCGGCGAGCTGGGCGTGCGCGGCTGGGCCGCCGGCCTGGACACGAAGACGGGCGCCATCGCGTGGCGCGCGATGAGCACGGGCCCGGACGCGGACGTGCTCATCGGGCCCAACTTCAAGCCGTTCTACGCGTCCGACCAGGACAAGGACCTGGGCGTGCGCACGTGGCCGCCGGACCAGTGGAAGATTGGCGGCGGCACCGTGTGGGGCTGGGTGTCGTACGACGCGGCGCTGGACCTGGTGTTCTACGGCACCGGCAACCCCGGCCCGTGGAACCCGGAGCAGCGGCCCGGGGACAACAAGTGGACGTGCGGCATCTTCGCGCGTCGCCCCTCCACGGGCGAGGCCGTCTGGTTCTACCAGTGGAGCCCTCACGACCTGTACGACCACGACGGCATCAACGAGTCCATCGTCGCGGACCTCACCGTGAACGGGAAGCCGCGCCAGGTGCTCATCCATCCGGGGCGCACGGGCTACGTCTACGTGCTGGACCGCGCGACGGGCCAGGTGCTGTCCGCCACGCCCTTCGGGCACATCACCACCAGCACGGGCGTGGACCTGAAGACGGGCCGCCTCCAGCCGGTGCCGGGCATGGAGACGGGCTTCGACAAGACGATTCGCGGCATCTGCCCGGCGTCCCCCGGGTCCAAGGACTGGTCGCCCTCCGCGTTCAACCCGGAGACGGGGATGCTCTACATCCCGGGCAACAACCTGTGCCAGGACGCGCAGGGCTACGAGGCCAACTACATCGCGGGCACGCCATACGTCGGCATGAACGTGAAGATGTACGCGGGGCCGGGCGGCAACCGGGGCGAGTTCATCGGCTGGGACGTGGCCGCCGGCAAGAAGGTCTTCGGCATCCCGGAGAAATTCCCCGTGTGGAGCGGCGTCGTGGTGACGGCCGGCGACGTGGCCTTCTACGGAACGATGGATGGCTGGTTCAAGGCCGTGCACGCGCGCACGGGCCAGGAGCTGTGGAAGTTCAAGGTGGGCAGCGGAATCATCGGCCAGCCCATCACCTTCCGGGGCCCGGACGGCAAGCAGTACGTGTCCGTGCTCTCCGGCGTGGGCGGCTGGGCGGGCGCCATCGTCGCCGGTGAGCTGGACCCTCGCGACGACAACATCGCGCTGGGCTTCGGTGCCGCCATGAAGGACCTGCCGCAGCACACCACGCGCGGCGGCACGCTCTACACCTTCGCCCTGCCCTGAGCCTCCAATGAGTGTCCTTCTTCCATGGACCGTGGGCCTGCTCCTGTTCGCCAGTGGCGCCGGGCCCACTCCGTCTGAACCGAAGCCCGAGCGCGTGCTGCGCGTGTGCGCGGACCCCAACAACCTGCCCTTCTCCAACGCGCGCGGCGAGGGCTTCGAGAACCGGCTGGCGGAGCTGCTGGGCCGCGAGCTGAAGGCGCGCGTCGAGTACACGTGGTGGGCGCAGCGCCGGGGCTTCATCCGCAGCACGCTCAAGGCGAACCTGTGCGACGTGGTGATGGGCGTGCCCTCGGAGCTGGAGATGGTGCTGCCCACGCGGCCGTACTACCGCTCCACCTACGTGTTCGTGTCGAAGAAGGACGGCGGGCCGAAGGTCCGCTCCTTCGACGACCCCGTCCTGCACGACGTGAAGGTGGGCGTGCACCTGGTGGGGGATGACTTCTCCAACACGCCGCCCGCGCACGCGCTCACCCGGCGCGGCATCATCCAGAACGTCGCCGGCTACACGCTCTATGGCGACTACACGGAGGACAGCCCACCGTCCGCGCTGGTGGAGGCCGTGCGCAAGGGCGACGTGGACGTGGCCGTGGTGTGGGGGCCGCTCGCCGGTTACTACGCGCGCCGCCCGGGCGTGCCGCTCACGCTGACGCCCGTGACGCCCCAGGTGGATCCACCGGGGCTGGTGTTCGCCTTCGACATCGCCGTGGGCGTGCGCCGGGGAGACAAGGCCCTGCGCGATGAGCTGGACGCGGCGCTGACGCGGCGCAAGCGCGAGGTGCGGGCCCTGCTCGCGAGCTACGGAGTGCCGTCACCATGAGCCGCTGGGTGCTGATGGGTGCCCTGCTGTTCCTCACCTCCTGCGAGCGCGAGCAGCGCCGCTTCCAGGAGCTGCCCGCGGCCGCGCGTCCCGCCGCGCGCGACGTCCAGCAGTCGGAGCTCCAGGCGGGGCCCGTCGCGCCTGCGCCCCCCACGCCGCCCACGCGCGCCGCGTCCGAGGACAACGCCTACGACGTCAGCCAGGGCAAGCGGCTGTTCGTCTGGTTCAACTGCTCCGGGTGCCACGCGGCGGGCGGAGGCGGCGGCATGGGTCCGCCGCTGATGGACGCGAAGTGGAGATACGGCAGCGAGCCGGAGAACATCTACGCCACCATCGTCGAGGGACGGCCCAACGGCATGCCGTCCTTCCGGGGAAAGATTCCGGACACGCAGGTGTGGCAGCTGGTCGCCTACGTGCGCTCCATGAGCGGGCTCTTGAAGAAGGACGTGGCGCCCGGCCGGAGCGACACGCTCAACACCCGGCCCTCGGAGTCCAGCAAGGCGCGGGAGACGCCTCGCCCCGAAGAGGTGGAGCAGCCGCGATGAAGCGCCTGCCGATAGTCCTGTGGCTCTGCACCGGGTGCGGCGGCGGGCTGCGCATGCTCGATGCGCGGGGGCCGCACGTCGAGCGCCTGCGCTCGCTCTGGGACCTGCTGTTCCTCATCTCCGCCGTCGTGCTGACGGCCGTGGTGCTGGCCATGCTGGGCGCGCTCCTGCGCCGGCGTGGCGGTTCGAAGGCGCAGGTCCCGGAGGTGGAGGCCCACTCCGTGCCGCCGGACGGCGCGGGGGCCCGGCCGGTGGACCCGGCCCGTGAGCGCAGGATGGGCCGCGTGGTGGGCCTCTGCGCTGGCCTCACGGTGGCGGTGCTCTTCGTCATCACCGTGGCCAACGCGAGCACGGGCGCGGCGCTCGCGCGGCTGCGCAGCCCGGAGGCGCTGGAGATTCAGGTGGTGGGGCACCAGTGGTGGTGGGAGTTCCGGGTGCAGGACCCGGACCCCTCGCGCATCCTCGTCACCGCCAACGAGCTGCACGTGCCGGTGGGCCGCCCCGTCATCCTCAAGCTCAACTCGCGTGACGTCATCCACAGCTTCTGGGTGCCGGAGCTCACCAACAAGCGCGACCTCATCCCCGGCCAGCAGAACACGCTGGAGCTCCAGGCGGACCGGCCCGGCACCTTCTTTGGCCAGTGCTACGAGTTCTGCGGCATCCAGCACGCGAAGATGGGCTTCGTCGTGGTGGCGGAGAGCCCCGAGCAGTTCGAGGCCTGGCGCAACCACCAGCTCCAGCCCGCGCCCCAGCCCACGGCCCCCATGGCACAGCGGGGCCAGCAGGTGTTCCTCCAGGGGCCGTGCGCGCTGTGCCACGCCATCAGCGGCACCGGCGCCGCGGCGTCCACCGGACCCAACCTCACCCACGTCGCCAGCCGCTCCACGCTGGCCGCCGGCGCGCTGCCCTTCGACCGGGGGCACCTGGCCGGATGGATCCTCAACTCCCAGAGCCTCAAGCCCGGCAACAACATGCCCGCCCTCACCCTGCCGCCGGATGACCTCCAGGCGCTGCTCGTCTACCT
>NZ_RAWL01000427.1:0-7161 GCF_003668885.1 Corallococcus sp. AB049A
CCCCCACCCACCGCTTCACGTTGAGACGCATGCGACGCATGGGGCCTAGAGCAGGTCGTCCTTCCAGGGGCCCGCCACCTGCACCGTGCCCGCGGATTCACGGGCCCAGATGGAGGAGTCGTACATCGCCTCGGCCTCCGCGGACGGCAGGGTGAAGCTGCCCGCGGTCACCGCGCGCACCGCGTAGACGAGCTTCTTCGTCTCGTGGGCCTGCAGCGTGCCGAACGCCTCCATGCGGTCATCGCGCACGTTCACGTAGTCGGCGGCCCAGAGCGAATCCGCGTCTACCCAGTCCACGCTGCCGCCGCGTCCCAGGCGGGCGTTCTCAATCTCCCAGCCCGCCGGCAGCCGGTCCACCAGGGCGATGTTCTGCACGCGCTCGGCGCGGGTGTTGGTGACCTCCAGCTCCACGTAGATGAGGTCCGCCAGCTTCACCGGCTGGGCCTTGAGGTCCAGCGTGGTGCCGTCCAGCGAGCGCCAGGTGCGCTTGAGCGTCAGCCCCTCTCCGCCCACCTTCACCTCGGGCGTGGTGCGCACGCCCTCGCTGTTGAGGATGAGGTAGACGTTGCCGCCGCCCTTCTCCTTCAGGTCCAGCGTCATGCTGGCGCGCTCGCTGGCGCGGGCCAGCGACCACGTGCGGTCCGACACGCGCGCGTCCTTCTCCGCGACGGGCGTCACCGTCTTGCCCGCCACCGTGAGCGTGGGCGGCGTGAAGCTGGTCGCCGTGCCCTGCAGCCGCTTGCCCAGGCCGGTGATGCCCCAGACCAGCTCCTGCGTGGAGTAGTACGCCGACGTGCGGGTCGACAGCGCCGTCGCCACCATGCGCGCCAGGGGCTCGCCCTCCGGCGCGTCGCCGAAGAGGTCCTGGAAGGTGCTGAGCGTCATCCCGCGCCGGCGCCGGTCCGAGTAGAACGACCAGCTGTTCTTGCGTTCATCCGTGATGGTGGACACGTCCGGGTTGCGCAGCTCCTTCTCGTAGCGGCGGTCGCCGGACAACCACAGCGCGGCCTTGAGCAGGTACAGGTCCTCCTGGTCCTCGCCGCTGAGCGCCGCCTTCTTCGCCGCCGTCTCCAGCGCGCTCACCATGGCCTGCGCCCGCGCCTTGCGCCCCTTGCCCGCCACCGCGAGCACGTAGTGCATGTACGCCTCCGAGTGCTGGCCGTAGTGGTCGTCCTGCCCCAGGCGGCCCTCCTTGCGGGTCAGCTCGTCGCCCATCCACGCGAGCGCGCTGTCCACGCGGTCCTCCGGCACCGGGTACTTCAGCTTGCGCGCGTCCAGCAGCATGTGCGTCGCGTACGCCGTGCCCCAGGCCACCGGCTCCGTCTGGCCCGGCCAGTACGCGAAGCCACCCGACGCCGTCTGCATGGACAGCACCCGGTTGATGCCCGACTGCACCATGTCCTCCACCTTCGCCGTGGAGACCAGCGTCGGGTCCACGCGCTCCACCAGCTGGCTCACGAACAAGAGCGGGCGCGTGGAGGACGTCGTCTGCTCGATGCAGCCGTGCGGGTAGCGCACCAGGTACGAGAGGTGCTGGAGCGACTTCGCGTACGGATTGTTCGTCACCCAGACGTTGGTGCGCTCCGTCGTGGGCACCCAGCCCGCGAGCAGCGGCTTCAGGTCCGTGGTGCCCTGCGCCAGCTCCACCTGTTGGATGCGGCGCTCACGCGGGCCCGCGGGAGACAGCGGTACATCCAGCTGCTCGCGCGACGTGTAGCCACCGCCCTCCACCGTCACCGTGAGCCGCGCCGCGCCCACGGACTGCACCGCGCGGCCCTGGAACACGAAGGTGCGGGACTTGCCGTCCTCCAGCTTCGCGCGGCCCTCGCTCTTGCCCTTGAGCTCCAAGGGAGACGCGCCCAGGCCCTCCGGCATCGCGAGCCCCGGCACCGCCAGCGCCTCCGAGGACAGCGACACCTTCACGTCCTGCGCCTTGCCGGACAGGTTGGTGACGAAGACGGGGATTTGAATCTCGTCGTTCTGGGTGAGGAAGCGCGGCAGCGTCGTCTGGAGCACCAGCGGGTCGCGCACCAGCACCTGCGCGCTGGCCCTGCCAATGCGCTTGTTGCCCGCCGTGACGACCATCACCCGCACGGCGCCCCGGTACTGCGGCAGCTTGAAGGGCACCTTCAGCTTGCCGTTGGCGGGCACCTCCACCACGCCGCTCCACAGGGCCACGGGCTTCACCGGCTGCACGCGGCCTTCGGCGCCGCCCTCGTCACCACCGGTGGAGCTGGAGTTGCCGCCCGGCGGCACCAGGAGCGCCCAGCCCACGGTCTCGTAGGTCTGGATGCCCAGCGCGCGCCGCGTGAAGATCTCCTTCAGCGGATCCGGGCTCTGGAAGCGCGTGAGGGACAGGATGCCCTCGTCCACCACCGCCACGGTGGCGAAGGTGGGGCCCTCCACGCCCTCCACCGCCACGTCCACGGTGAGCGTGTCGTTGCTCCTCACCTCCTTGGGCACCGTCAGCGTGACGGCCTGGGTGAAGTCCACCGGCTCCAGCGCGATGCTGCCCACGCCGAAGGCGCGGTCCGGCATGAACGCCTGGGCGGACTCCAGATGCGGGTCCTTCACCAGGAACGCGCTCACGTACACGTTGGGCGCGTACTCGGACGGCGTGAACGACCAGGTCACCTCGCCGGGGTCCACCTGCTTCCACGCGGTGGTGAGCACGCGGTCGGTCTCCACGGTGAAGAGGACGCGGCCCCGGTAGGGCGCCTTCATCTTCACGGTGAGGGCCTCGCCCACCTTGCCCTTCGCGGGCAGCGAGAGGTCCAGCGCCGTGGGCTTCAGCGGCCGCGGCGTCTGGTCCACGCGCGAGCCCTCGCCCCACCAGTAGTAGCGGCCGTCGCCTTCGATGGCCAGGTCCGTCTGGGTGTTGCCCGCGCGAGCGCGCACCAGGTAGCCCGCACCGTCGCGGCCCGGCAGCACCGTGGCGGTGAAGCGGCCGTTCTCCACCTTCGCCGTCGCCTCGCCCTCACGCTGAGGGCGCAGGTAGCGCTGGTAGCGCTCGTAGCCGGACTCCTCGTCGTAGTAGTAGCCGTAGTTCTCCTCGAGCAGCTGGTACTCCAGCTGCACCGTCTTCGGCGCCTTGTCGCCGGTGAGCAGCTGGCCGTTCCAGTCCACCACCACGCCCGTCAGCGTGAACGGCGTGGCCGCCTTCACCTTCTGCGTGTTGGCCTGGAGGCCCAGGTAGTACGCCTCCGGGTGCACGGGCACGGTGGCCTCTCCGATGGTGGAGCGGCCGCTGCCGGACTCGAAGACGCTGGCCACCGCGGACAGCCGCGCCGCGCCCTTCATGGGGCCGGACTGCGCCTGCGCCGGGCAGTTGAGGAGCACCTGCCCCTTCGCGTCGAGCGTGCCCTTCACCTGCCCCAGCGTGACGGGCCGGGGCAGGTTGCCGTCCTGGCGCCAGACGCCATAGGTGTACTGGGCGTTCTGCTTGGGCTTGAAGGCCACGGACTCCAGCCGGCACGTCATCTCCACCGGGCTGCCCTCCGCGGAGCCGCCGAAGAGGTACGCGGCCTCCACGCCCACGGGGATCTCCTTGCCCTGCACGTAGCCCGGCGCGGTGGTGCTGGCCGTGACCTTCATGCGCTCCGGGACGAACTCCTCCACGTTCACCGCGTAGGAGGCCACGTCGCGGTCCGCCACCTTGAGGCGCACCCAGTAGTG
Source organism: Corallococcus sp. AB049A (assembly GCF_003668885.1). Classification (NCBI taxonomy): domain Bacteria; kingdom Pseudomonadati; phylum Myxococcota; class Myxococcia; order Myxococcales; family Myxococcaceae; genus Corallococcus; species Corallococcus sp. AB049A. The sequence continues at coordinate 3,676 of NZ_RAWL01000427.1, forward strand.
GCCCGTGTCCTGGAACGCCGCGAAGGCCTGATCAAACGCCACCAGGCCCGCCGTGTTCGTCTTCAGCGTCACCTTGCGGATTTCGCGCTCGCGAGGGTCGATGACGCGCACCTCCACCGGCATGCCCACCGGCGGCGCCAGGTTGTCCTGGCCGCGCAGCACCGCGGCCACGTGCGCCGTCTCACCCGGGCGGTACACGCCGCGGTCGGACCAGACAGAGGCGCGGTAGGGCTGCTCGGCGCGGTACGGCTCGCCCTGCACGTCCGAGTTGGCGATCTCCGTCTTCAGCTCGTCGTACTTGAGGTACGTGAGCTCGTCGCCCTTGCGCGCCACCAGCGCGAACGGCGCGCTGTCATCCACGCCCGGCGCGGGCACCTTGAGCTGGCAGCCGCCCTCGCCCTGCGTGGTGCAGCGGGCCACGGACTGGCCGCTCTTCTTGATGAGCGACACCTCCACGCCGGACAGCGGCTCGGTGCTCTCCAGGCCCAGGGCCCAGACCCACACCTCGCCGGAGTCCTTGGAGCCCACGGCGGGACCGCCGCGCTTGGCCACGAGGCTCAGGTCGGTGAGCAGGATGCGGGAGGCGGCCTTGTAGTCGCCGCGCTCGGCGAGGATTTCCACCAGGCCGCGCGTGTTCGCGGGGACCAGCGAGGCCACGTCGATGTACGTGGTGAGCAGCGCGTCCGGTGTGGACTTGAGCGGCACGTTCTTGCGCACCAGCACGTTGCTCGTGCGCTCATCGGCGCTCTCCGAGTAGTCACTGCCCATCCAGAAGACGAGGTTCTCCGGCGGCACGTTGCGCACCGTGAGGGTCACCTCCTCCAGGTTGAGGTGCTGCAGGGGCAGGTTGCGCCACGCGCTGCGTGGCAGGTAGCGGCCGTTGGCGTTGAAGCGCACCTGGGACTGGCGCGCGGGCACGGAGAAGCCGCGCGACCAGGCGCCCATCAGCGTGCCGCCGCCCACGGACAGCGTGCCCTCCGCGATGGAGAGCGTGTGCGGGCCGCGCTTGAAGTCACCGAAGATGCGGAAGCCGCGCCGCGACGGGGCCACGGTGAACTTCACCTTCGGCTTGAAGCGGATGGCGTCCTGGGCCACCGCGTCGCTCAGGCTGCAGCCCTTGTTGTCGTCATCGTAGTAGTACGAGTCCCACTGCTCGTCGGTGGGGCTGGCCGGGGCGTCCGCCGCCACGTCGCGGCAGCTCACCTCGTAGAAGTAGCCGCTGGAGCCCTCCTGGAGGCTCACGTAGGTGATGTCCAGGCGCTTGCCGCCGTTCAGCGGGAAGCTGCCCGTGGCCGCGGGCGCCTGCTCCTTGGAGCCCGTCCCCGCGGAGGTCAGTCCCTCGCGCAGCGAGAACTGCACCGTCGCGCCGGGCTTGAGCTTCGGGTGGGTGAGCGCCACGGAGAGGGAGTTGCGCGTGTCCGCGCGGGTGCTCCACTTCACGTCGCTGATGGCGGCGTCGCCCACGCGGAAGCTCATGCGCGAGCGCACGGCGGCCAGGTCCACCGGGCCGGAGAAGTCCACGTTCGCGTCCACGCGGCCCTTGGGGTCCACGCGCGTGGGGTAGACCTGGGAGAACTTGAAGGCGTAGGTCGTGAAGTTGTAGCGCCAGTCCCGGAACGACGCCGGCTGGACGATGCCCGCGTCGGTGTTCACCGCGTCCACGGACACGGTGTACGTCGTGCCGGCCGCGAAGCCCGTGGACGGCGTGAAGAGCAGCGACGAAGGGCCCGTCCACTTCAGGCTGCCCGCGACCTCCGGAGAGAACGTGACGCGGGTGCCCTCCACGCTCTCGTAGCGCGGGCGCACGGGCAGCGCGAACTCGATGACGACGCCCAGGGGCACGGAGTTCTCACTGGCCAGCTCGTGGATGACGGGCGTGAGCTTCGCGGCCTGCACCGGCGTGGGCTGGGACGGGGCGCCGGCGTCGGGCGCCAGGGCGGTCGGGGTGTCGCCGGGCGGCGTCTTCGCGGGCTCCTGCTTGCAGCCGGCGGCGAGCGCGCCCACGAGCAACGCCGGCAAGAGCCAGCGGGCACGGGGCGTGCGCGCGGCCTTCGGCGGGACTGCGGACTGCGGGGACATGTTTCCTCCAGGGGTGGCGGCGGAACCGATTTCATGCCGCGTGCCGCGCGTGGGGCCGTGGAGGCGCACGGGAAGTGCGGCCCGGCGACCACGTGCCGGCGCTCCCCCGTGCGCGTCCGCGGGCCCACAGGGTGTCCGGGCAGCCTCACTCACGGGTGGCCTCCGGACGCACGGGACGCGGGATTTCGCGGCGCAGACTGGCGGTGAGACACCTCAGCGGTCAACTGGGGTCCCTGCGACGCGCACCGGGGCGGTAGGGTGCGCCGCCATGGTGCTGCCCGTCCGATTCGTCCTCATGCGCCCGCGCAACGCGGAGAACCTGGGCGCCGCCGCCCGCGCCCTGAAGAACTGCGGCCTGTCCGACTGGGCCTGGGTGACGCCGGAGGTGGAGGACCTGGGTCCCGCCCACCGGCTCGCGGTGCACGCCGAGGACGTGCTGGGTGGGGTGAAGCGGCCGGACTCGCTGGACGCGGCGGTGTCCGACTGCGTCTGGGTGGTGGGCACCAGCTCCCGCAAGGTGGAGGGCAAGCGCCGCCTGTCTCCCAGGGCCGTGGGTGAGGAGCTGGTGGCGCGCGCGAAGCAGGGGCCGGTGGCGCTCGTCTTTGGCGACGAGCGAAGCGGCCTCACCAACGCGGAGGTGGAGCGCTGCCACGACCTGTCCGCGGTGCCCACCGCGCCGGAGCAGCCCTCCATCAACCTGGCGCAGGCGGTGCTGCTCTACGCCTACGAGGTCCGCATGGCGCACCTCGCGGACAGCGCGCCGCCGCCGGGCCCCCTGCCCCTGGCCGCCACGGACGCGGAGCTGTCCCGCGTGGAGGCCACGCTGGAGGCGCTGCTCACCACGGGTGGCTTCCTGGTGGACGAAAAGCCCGGGCGCACGGCGGTGAGGGATCTGGTGGCCCCGCTGCGCCGCTCCCGCCTCACGCGCAACGAGGCCCGCCTCTGGCTGGCCGCGCTCCATACCGTGCGCAAGCACTTCCCCGGCGGCGACGGGCCGCCCCCGGACGAGACCTGAGCAGGCAGGGGGTCACGCTCCCCCCCGCTGCGCCATGCCCGCGCGTCGCTACCTTTTCGGGAACCCCGACGGAAAGGAGACCTGCGTGAACCACATGCCCTATGAGTCGATGATCGTGGGAGGCAGCGAGCCCGGCCCTGGCCGTCAGGAGCCATTCCACGACGACACCTACGAGGAGCCCGGGCGCACGCCCGGGACGGCGGAGGATGGCGGGCTGGAAGAGGAGCCCCACCGCATGGCGGACGGCGACGAGCCGGGCCCGACGCCGGGCTCCGCCGAGGGCGAGGACCCCGACGAACCGGTCCGCCGCTAACTGAAGCGCACGCCGCCGCCCGAGCGCGGCTACAGTGCCGCGCCCATGGCTCGCAAGTCCGAACGGCCCCCCAAGACCC
>NZ_RAWL01000428.1:0-7130 GCF_003668885.1 Corallococcus sp. AB049A
GAGCTCCTTCGACCTGGACGGAGACAGCTCCACGGGGGCGGTGATGGCGGGGGCGCTGGGCTTCACGGGCCTGGGCATCCTGGTGGCGGAGTTCGCGCGGCCCACCGCGGGCCAGGTGTCGCTGACGAACTCCGGCGGCCTGTGGGCAGGCGTGGTGGCGGGGCTGCTGATGGCCACCCAGAGCGGTGAGACGCGTGACTTCGTCGCCCTCGAGCAGGGCGTGGTGGGCGCGGGCCTGGTCACCTTCGCGCTGGTGTCACGCAATCTGGACATCTCCCAGGGGCGGGTGCTGCTCATCGACGCGGGCGGCATCCTGGGCGGCCTGGTGGGCTTGAGCGCGCTGTTCCTGGTGCTGGACAACGACCACGGGGACGCGCTGCTGGTGGGCACCGCCGTGGGCGTGGTGGCCGGCCTGGGGACCGCGACGCTCCTCACGCGCGACTTCGACGCGCCAGATGACGTCCCGGCCGTCTCCATCTTCCCGGCGGCCATGGGGCGCCATGGGGGGATGGGGCTCGCGGTGCTGGGACAGTTCTAGACCGCGGCCGCTGTTCCCCTTTCAGCCTTCCCCGGAGCCTCCCATGCCCGTCGAGTCCCAGGCGCTGACCCTCTTGCGTGATGAGCGCACGCTGCGCGTGCGGCAGGTGAAGGAGTGGGGCGAAATCCTCACCGGCTTCGAGGGCCGCAACCGCTACGAGGTGGTGGGCGACGACGGCGGTCCGCTCTTCTTCGCGGGCGAGGTGGGCAGCGGGCTGGGCCTGTTCCTCCTGCGCGGCTTCCTCAAGGCGAAGCGGCCCTTCACCATGGAGCTCAAGTCCGCGAGCGGGGAGACGCTCTTGCGGCTGCGCCGCCCGTGGCGCTTCTGGCTGTCCCGGCTGGAGGTGGAGGACGGCGAGGGGCGCCACCTGGGCGCCATCCAGCAGCGCTTCCGCTTCTTCACCCGCGCCTACGAGGTGCTGGGGCCCGGCGGTGAGGAGCTGGCCCGGTTGAACGGGCCGTTCTTCCGGCCGTGGACGTTCAACGTGGAGCAGCAGGGGCGCGAGGTGGGCACCATCGCGAAGAAGTGGAGCGGGTTCGGCAAGGAGCTGTTCACGGACGCCGACAACTTCGGCGTCCGGTTCGACGGCCTGCGCGACCCGCTGGTGCGCACGCTGGTGGTGGCCGCGACGTTCCTCATCGACTTCGTGCACTTCGAGGACCGCCGCGGCGGCAACGACTGACGGCTAGGAGTGCCGGCGCAGCGTGGGCACGCGCGCGCGGCCCTCCTCGTCACGCGGGAGGCCGTCGAGCGCCGGCTCCCCGGCCACCGCGGCGGGGCGCCAGCGCTGGACTTCACGCACCATGAAGAAGGCGGCGGCGGACAGCACGCCCAGGTCGTCCAGCCAGCCCACCACGGGGATGAAGTCTGGAATCGCGTCCACGGGCGACACGAAGTACAGGACGGCCAGCAGCCCGGCCAGCTTGCGCCACGTCGCCACCCTGGGGTCGCGGACGTAGTGGAAGAAGCGGGTTCCCATTCCTCGAAGGCCTGCGATGTTCATACCCCTCCCTACGCATGGGGGACGCGGCTGATTGCACCATCCGTGCCGCGCGACTGCACGCCTGGTGGGCTAGCGGGCCTGGCCGGATGTCTCCTCCAGCACGTCCGCGCGGCCCGCGACCTCCAGGCGGGCGCGGCCACCTTCGCGAAAAGGGGCGGAAGCGGCGGTGCGCACCACCAGCGCCATGCCCGCGCAGGACACGGTGAAGTCCACGTGCGCGCCCCGGAAGGCCCGCTCCAGAATCTCCGCTCGCAGCGCGCCGCCCACCGCGACGCCGTCCGTGTCGGGGACGAGCCGCAGCGCTTCCGGGCGAAGGGAGAGCATCACCTCGCCGCGCGCCTCCGTGCTCAGCGGCAGGTTGCCCAGGGCCGTGCGCGCGACGCGGCCAAAGCCGGAGCCGGGCAGCAGGTTGGTGCCGCCCAGGAAGTACGCGGCGAAGGCGGTGCGCGGCGCTTCGTAGACGGACTCGGGGGTGCCCTGCTGCTCCACAGTGCCCCCGCGCAACAGCACCAGCCGGTCCGCGAAGGCCAGCGCGTCCGCCACATCGTGCGTGGCGAAGAGCACCGCGGCGCCTCGGGCCTTGAGCACGCGGCGCAGCTCCCCGAGCACGGTGGCGCGCAGGCCCGCGTCCATGCCGGCGAAGGGCTCATCCAGCACCAGCAGCTTCGTGCCGGAGGCCAGCGCGCGGGCCAGCAGCACGCGCTGCCGCTGTCCCCGTGAGAGCGTGCCGCAGACCCGCGCCTCCAGGTCTTCCAGCTGGAACAGCGCCAGCAGGCCGCGCGCGTGCGCCAGGCCTTCGCCCTGGGGCTGCACGCCCATCACCACGTCGCGCACGGTGAGGCCGGACTCGAGCTCCGCGTCGTGGAGGACGCGGCGCAGGGGGCGCTGCTCCGGGGGCACGAACGTGTCCGGCCCGGCGACCACCCGGCCCGCGAGCGTGAGGGTGCCGGACGTCGGCTGCTCCAGGCCCGCCACCAGCCGCAGCAGCGCCGTCTTGCCAGAGCCGCTGGTGCCCATCAGCGCCACCACGTCCCCCGGCTCCAGCGTCAGGGACACGTCCCGCACCGCCGGGGCGGCCGCGCCGAGGAACTTCAGGGTGAGGGCATCGAGCGAGAGGAAGGCCATGACGCGGGCACACTACGGTGCGGCCCCGGCCAGGCCAAGCACCGGCTCCCGTCCGATGGAGACTCCAGGACGCCCGATGCGGCTGCGGCGCTTCCCGCCGCGAGGCTAGGCTCCCGCGCCGTCATTCCCCCACTTCCGGGAGTCCCCATGTCGCGCCTGCTCGTCGCTTGTGCCGTCCTGCTGGGAACCGCGTCCTTCGCCCAGGCCCCTGCCGCGCCTCCGCCGCAGCCCAAGGCCCCAGCCGCCGCCCCCGCTGCTCCAGAGAAGCCGAACCCGCTGAAGGCCGCCGCGGACCGGACGCAGGCCGCGCTCGCCGCGCTGCCCAAGCCGAAGCCCGAGGACGTGAAGTCCCAGGACGCCATCCTCAAGGCCCTCTACGACGTCATCAGCGGACCGGCGGGCGCGCCTCGCGACTGGCAGCGCTTCCGCTCCCTCTTCTATCCGGGTGCCCAGCTCATCCCGCTGGTGAAGCCGCCGGGCGCGACCACCCTCGCGGCCCGCCCCATCACCCCGGAGGACTACGTGACGTGGGGCAAGGAAGGCACCGCGACGCACGGCTTCTTCGAGAAGGAGATTGCGCGCCAGACGCACGCCTTCGGAGGCCTGGTGCAGGTCATGAGCACCTATGAGGCGCGCGGCACGCAGGACGGGCCGCTCATCGCCAAGGGCGTCAACAGCATCCAGCTCTTCAACGACGGCCAGCGCTGGTGGGTCATGAACATCTTCTGGATCGACGAGAAGACCGCCGGCCTCACCGTGCCCAAGGACCTCACCCAGAAGTAGTCCTCGCGCACAAACGAAGAGGGCCGGGTCACCGACCCGGCCCTCCCGTGTTTCCAGCGCCTGGGCTCAGCCTTCCGAGCCGGGCTCACCTTCGGAACCGGCCGGAGCAGCGCCCGCGTCCTCCGCCGGAGCCGCCTCCGTGGAAGCAGCCTCCACCGGCGCGGCCTCGGCCTCGGCACCCTCCACCGGCGTCGTGGTCTCCGTCTCCTCCTCGGACTCCTCGCCCTCGGGCAGCTTGGAGATGGCCATCACCTTCTCCTCGCCGTTCTCCAGCGCGATGAGGCGCACGCCCTGCGTGTTGCGGCCGATGACGGAGATCTCCTTCACCTTCATGCGGATGAGCATGCCGCCGTTGGTGACGAGCATCACCTCGTCGCTGTCCTTCACCTGCACCACGCCCACCACGCGGCCGTTCCGCTCGGTGGTCTTGATGTCGATGATGCCCTTGCCGCCACGGCCCTGCTGCCGGTACTCGGTGCCCTGCGTGCGCTTGCCGTAGCCGTTCTCCGTCACGGTGAGGATGGCGCTGCCCTGCTCCGCCGTCTCCTGGCCCTCCTCCGGCTCCTTGTCCAGGAGGTCCGCGCCCACCACCTCGTCGCCGTCCTCCAGCGTGATGCCCTTCACGCCGTAGGCCTGACGGCCCATGGAGCGGACATCCTCTTCCTTGAAGCGGATGCTCATGCCCGTGGCCGTGGACAGGAGGATGTCCTTGGTGCCGTCGGTAATCATGACGCCCACCAGCTCGTCGCCCTCGTCGATGCCCAGCGCGATGATGCCGCTGGCGCGGACGCTTTCGAACGCGCTCAGGTCCGTGCGCTTCACCACGCCATTCTTCGTGACGAAGAAGACGTAGCGGTTCTCCGGGAAGTCGCGCGTCACCAGCACCTGCGCCAGCCGCTCCCCTTCCCCGAACTGCACCAGGTTCACGATGGCCTTGCCGCGCGACGTGCGGCTGCCCTGCGGAATCTGGTGCACCTTCAGCGAGTACAGCTTGCCCTTGGTGGTGATGGGCATGAGGTACGCGTGCGTGCTGGCCACGAACACCTTGGTGACGAAGTCGTCCTCCTTCGTCCCCGCGCCCGTCTTGCCGCGCCCGCCGCGCTTCTGCGCCCGGTACTCCGACAGGGGCGAGCGCTTCACGTAGCCCGTGTGCGACAGCGTGACCACCATCGTCTCCTCGGCGATGAGGTCCTCGCTGGTGATTTCATCCACCGCGCCGGTGATCTCCGTGCGGCGCTTGTCGCCGTAGCGCTCGCGGATCTCCATCAGCTCCGCCTTGATGACGGAGAGCAGGCTCTTCTCGTTGGCGAGGATGTCGCGCAGGCGCGCGATGTCGCGCACCAGGCCGATGAGCTCCTTGAAGAGCTCCTCGCGCTGCAGGCCGGTGAGGCGCTGCAGGCGCATCTCCAGGATGTTCTGCGCCTGGTCCTCGCTGAAGCCCGCGCCCTCGTACTTGTGCTCGAGGCCGCCGTACGCCGGCTCCTCGTTGCGCGCGCGGCTGACCAGCAGCTCCATCTGCGCCTTGGCCTTCGCGTAGTCGATGCGCTCCAGGTTCTGGAAGCGCTCGCGCGTGTACAGCTCCGGCGACAGGATGTGCATCAGGCCCCAGCGCGCTTCGTCCGGGTCGCGGGACGCGCGGATGAGGCTGACCACCAGGTCGATGAGGTCCTGCGCGACGAGCAGGCCTTCCACGATGTGCATGCGCGCCAGCGCCTTGCGCAGCTCGTAGCGCGAGCGGCGCGTCACCACGTCGCGGCGGTGCGCGATGAAGCGGTCCAGCAGCTCCTTCAGGTTGAGCGTGCGCGGCTGCCCGCCGTCGATGGCCAGCATCACCGCGCCGAACGTCGTCTCCATCTGCGTCATGGAGAAGAGGTTGTTGAGCACCACCTGGGAGATGGCGTCGCGCTTGAGCTCGATGACGATGCGCATGCCCTGACGGTCGCTCTCGTCACGGATGTCGCTGATGCCCTCCAGCTTCTTCTCGCGCACCAGCTCGGCGATCTTCTCAATCAGCCGGGCCTTGTTCACCTGGTAGGGGATCTCCGTGACGATGATGGCCTCACGGTCGCCCTTCTTGTTCGTTTCAATCTCCGTGCGCGCACGGATGGTCATGGCCCCGCGGCCGGTCTCGTAGGCGCGGCGGATGCCCTCGCGGCCGGTGATGATGGCGGCGGTGGGGAAGTCCGGCCCTTCGATGAACTCCATCAGGTCCAGGACGGTGCAGCCCGGGTTCTCAATCAGGTGCAGCGTGCCGCTGATGACCTCCGTCATGTTGTGCGGCGGGATGTTGGTGGTCATGCCCACCGCGATGCCGCTGCTGCCGTTGACGAGGAGGTTGGGGAACTTGGCGGGCAGGACGAGCGGCTCTTCCAGCGAGTCGTCGTAGTTGGGACCGAAGTCGACGGTCTCCTTGTCGATGTCCGCGAGCAGGTCCTCCGCCAGCCGCTCCATGCGCACTTCCGTGTAACGCATGGCCGCCGGCGAGTCGCCGTCCACCGAGCCGAAGTTGCCCTGCCCGTCCACCAGCAGGTAGCGGAGGCTCCACTCCTGGGCCAGGCGCACCATGGCGTCGTAGACGGAGGAGTCGCCGTGCGGGTGGTACTTACCGATGACGTCACCCACCACGCGCGCGCTCTTCTTGTAGGCGCGGTTGTGGAGGTTGCCCAGGTCGTTCATCGCGAAGAGGACGCGACGGTGCACGGGCTTCAGGCCGTCGCGCACGTCGGGCAGCGCGCGGCCGATGATGACGGACATCGAGTAGTCGAGATACGAGCGGCGCATCTCGTCTTCGATGTTGATGGGAATGAGCTCCCCGGCGCCGCTCGACGGAGGGGGCGCGGGGGGCGTTGCCGGCGTGTCGGTGGTGTCGTCAGCCATGGGCTCTGGAAGGTGCGGACGGGCCCCGCGCGAGGGGGGCTCCGCCCGATGGAAGAGTGTTCGTAACCCCCGGATTTCCCTCAGTCAATAAGGGAAACAGGGGGGACTCGCCACGGCTGCCCGCCCGCCCGGTTTTAGGGGTCGGAGAGGGCCTTTCCGGGGCACCCGGATGGAACAAACGGGCGGTGCGTTTTCAGCCCGTTTTCAACCCTTCGGACGCAGGCTCGCGGCCAGCCTTTCGGCCTCCGCTCCCACACCGCCCTCGGGGTCCTTGGACTTCGCGGTTTCGAACGCCGCGAGCGCCCCTTCGCGGTCGCCGCGCAGCTTCAGCGCCACGCCCACGTTGAGGTGCGCGCTGGCGTTGTCGCGGTCCATGGCCAGGGCCTCGCGGAACAGCGTGAGCGCCTGGTCCACGTCACCCGACAGGAGCGCCTCGCGGCCCGCCTGGACGCGCTTGTCCGCGTCGTTGACCAGCTCCACCTCGAACACGCTCTTGCCCACGACGTTGGCCACGAGCACGCGCAGGATGCCGCCCCAGTAGAAGGACAGGCCCTCCGCCGCGACGACGGCGGCCAGGGGCAGGTCGGGCAGCAGCTGCTTGCCCCGGAACTTGAAGCGGACCTTGGTGTAGCGGCCCTTGTTGGTCCAGTGGACCAGCTCGCCGCGCAGCTTCTTGAAGCCAGCCTCCAGCTGGGCCGGGTCGATTTCGAAGGGCAGCACGCGGCCCTGGGGTTCGCCCGCGGGCAGGCGCTTGGGCGCGGCGGGCTCGGGGCTGGAGTCGAAGACGGGCTCGGCCTCCAGCAC
>NZ_RAWL01000429.1:0-7112 GCF_003668885.1 Corallococcus sp. AB049A
GGGCGGGGTTGAAGGCGGGCCTCCCCTTGGCAGGCGGGCGGTGTTAGATCGCCGCGCCATGGCCAAGACCCCGACCCCGAAGAAGTCCTCCCTTCGCGCCGCCTACGCGAACGCGCGCAAGGCGGATCCGCGCCCCATCACCGGCAAGGAGAAGCCCGCGGAGCTGCTCGCGCACGCGTTCAGCGCCTACGTGGGCCGGCAGGAGCGCACCGCGTTCGAGCTGATGCAGCAGTCCGTGCAGCAGGACGCGTCCATCTTCCTCACGCTGTCCGGCGCCATGACGCCCGCGGGCCTGCACCAGTCCTGCCTCATCCCCCTGGTGGAGAAGGGCATCATCTCCGCCATCACCACCACGGGCGCGAACCTCTACCACGACGCCCACCGCATCATCGGCCACGGCATCCGCGAGGTGAACCCCAACGCGGGCGACCTCCAGTACCGCCTGGCGCGCATCATCCGCATCTACGACCTGGGCTTCTGGGAGGAGGCGCTGCTCGACACCGACCGCCTCTTCTCCGCCATCCTCCGGCAGCCGCAGTTCCAGAAGAAGATGACCACCCCGGAGTTCCACTACCTCCTGGGCAAGGCCATCCACGGCATCGAGAAGCAGCTGGGCGTGAAGCAGCCGTCGCTCTTGTCCACCTGCTACAAGCACGGCGTGCCCATCTGGGTGGGCGCGGTGCAGGACGGCTCCATCTTCCTCAACGTCGTGAAGCTCAAGCGCCTGCTGGGGGACGAGTTCAAGTTCGAGCTCGACATCAATGACGACGTCTATTCCATGGCCGCCATGCAGCACTACTGCCGCCACAACGGCAGCGGGAAGCTGGCCATCTGGATCCTGGGCGGCGGCGTGCCCAAGAACTACACGCTCCAGGGCGAGCCGCTGCTCGACCAGATTCTGAACGTCCCCACGTCGGGCTTCGACATCGACGTGCAGTTCTGCGTGGACCCGGTGGACAACGGCGCGCTGTCCAGCTGCCCGGCCGGTGAGGGCCACACCTGGGGCAAGGTGTCCGTGGAGGCCGTGGAGACGGGCTCCATGTACGTGCACTGCGACGTGACGGCGGTGTTCCCCTGGCTCACGCACGCGCTGTTCAGCGAGCCCAAGAACAAGCGCAAGCCCATGCGCCTGATGGACAAGATGGCCGACGCGGTGAAGTTCCTGGACGCGGACGTCAAGAAGCGCAGCAAGTCCCTGATGAAGACGCTGGACTGGAGCGTCGAGGACGCCGAGCCCTCCACCGAAGAGGACGCGAAGTCCCACGACGCCTTCGTCCGGTAGCGCGCGGTTTTTCCCCAGCCCAAGGAGACGGTGATGAGTCAGCAGCCCGCGACCGGTGTGGTGATGTCCCTGGTGAGTGCCCCCCAGCTGAAGACCAAGGTCACGCACGGCCCGTCCGGCGCGACGCTGCCCACGGAGGCGCCGAAGGACAACGGCGGCACCGGCGGCAGCTTCTCCCCCACGGACCTGGTGGCCACGGCGCTGGCGTCCTGTGTCGTGACGACCATGCACCTGATGGCCGGCAAGGAGGGCATCACCCTGGGTGAGGTGACCGCGACGGTGGAGAAGCGGATGACCCCGCCGCCGCGCAAGATTGGCGAGCTGGTGCTGTCCATCCTGATGCCCTCCGGCCTCACCAAGGAGCAGCGCACCACGCTGGAGAAGATCGCCCACGAGTGTCCCGTGGCGCGCAGCCTCCACCCGGACGTGAAGGTCACGACGTCGTTCGGTTATCCGGACTGAGGCTGCCGTGAAGGGGCTCGGTTGGCCGCCTGCCCTCCGAGCCCCGCTGACTTCGTGCAGCAAGCGGCCCGCGTGTCCACCCTCGTGAAGTTCCTGGGAGGGGCACGCGGCATGAACGTGAAGCGACTGGGCATCTATCTCAACGACCATCTGCTGGGCTCCACGGTGGGCGTGGACCTCGCGAAGCGGACCGAGCGCGAGAACCGCAGCAACCCGGTGGGCCAGTACCTGTCCACGATGATTCCCCTGCTGGAGCAGGACCGCGCCACGCTGCGCACCGTCATGGCCGCGCTGGAGGTCCGCGTGGATCCGCTGAAGATGGGCGGCGCGTGGCTGACGGAGAAGATCTCGCGGCTGAAGCTCAACGGCTCGCTCCTGCGCTACTCGCCCCTGAGCCGGCTGGTGGAGCTGGAGGGCCTGTGCGTGGGCTCCCACGGGCGCGTGTCCCTGTGGCGGAGCCTGGAGCGGATCGCGGCGAAGGATCCGCGCCTGGCGCGGTTCGACTTCGGCTTCCTCGCCGAGCGCGCCGACGGGCAGCTGGAGACGCTCCAGACCCTGCGGCTGCGCGCGACGGATGCGGCGTTCAGCGACGCGTCCGTCGAGACCGGCGAACAGGCACCGGTCCCGACGGAGGCTTGAGGCTTCAGGGCCTGATCAGGTCCCGGACGGGGAGACGGGGTTGCGCGTCCCCCCGTTCTCCGGCCCGGGCAGGAGGCGCAGCTGGCTGGCGGAGGTGAACGTCGCGTCCACCTCGCGCTCCAGGTACGTGTAGCCGGACAGGCCGTCCTCGTAGACGCGCAGCAGGTTGCGCGACTCGTCCAGGGTGATGCGCCCCTGGCGCAGCGCCAGCTCCGTGAACTTGCGCAGCTTCGCGACGAGGTCGTCCTTGTTGTAGCTCACGTAGTTGAGGACCTCCGTCACGGTGTCCCCGGCGACGACGTGGTCGATGAGGTAGCCGCCGCCCGGCGCCAGCGACACCTGCACCGTGTGCGTGTCCCCGAAGAGGTTGTGCAGGTCGCCCAAAATCTCCTGGTACGCGCCGACCAGGAAGATGCCCAGGTAGTAGTCGTCGCTGTTGAGCGCGTGCAGCTCCAGCGCGTCCTTCACCTCGCGCTTGTCGATGAAGTGCTCGATCTTCCCGTCCGAGTCGCAGGTGATGTCCGCGAGCGTCGCGCGGCGGGTCGGCTTCTCCGCCAGGCGGTGGATGGGCATCATGGGGAAGAGCTGATCAATGGCCCACGAGTCCGGCAGCGACTGGAACACGGAGAAGTTGCAGAAGTACGTGTCCGACAGCTGCTTCTCCAGCGACTCCAGCTCCTCCGGAATCTCCCCGGCCTCGCGCGCCACGCGCAGGATCTTGTGGCAGATGGCCCAGTAGAGGTTCTCCGCCGCCACGCGCTGCTCCAGCGACAGGTGGCCCAGGGAGAACAGCTGGAGGCTCTCCTCCTTGGCGTCCTGCGCGTCGTGGAAGGCCTCGATGACGTTCTTGTTCGTCACCTCGCGGAACGTCGAATAGAGGTTGCGCACCACGGAGGGCGCCTTCTCATCCACCTTGTCCGGCGTCTGGGACGGGTCGAACTCGCTGGTGCCCAGCACGTCCACCACCAGCACGGCGTGGTGCGCGACGACGGCGCGGCCGGACTCGGAGACCAGGGTGGGGTGCGGCACGCCCGCGCGGTCGCAGGCCTCCATCACGCCGAAGACGACGTCGTTGGCGTACTCCTCCGTCGTGTAGTTCATGGAGGAGGCGAAGTTCGTCTGGGAGCCGTCGTAGTCCACGCCCAGGCCGCCGCCCACGTCCAGGTACTTCAGGGGCGCGCCCTGGCGGGCCACCTCCACGTAGAAGCAGCCCACCTCGCGCAGCGCGTTCTTCACGTTGCGGATGTTGGAGATCTGGCTGCCCAGGTGGAAGTGAAGCAGCTCGAAGGAGGACAGCAGGCCCGCGTCCTTCATGAAGCCGATGCAGTTCATCAGCTCCGACGAGGACAGGCCGAACTTGGAGCGATCACCCCCGGACGCCTCCCACTTGCCGGCGCCGCGCGTGGACAGCTTCACGCGCATGCCCAGCCGGGGGGTGATGCCGGTGCGGCGCGCCACCTCCGCGATGAGGGGCAGCTCGCTGGGCTTCTCCACCACCAGGATGACGTTGCGGCCCAGGCGCGAGTAGAAGAGCGCCGTCTCGATGTACTCCTCGTCCTTGTAGCCGTTGCAGATGACGAGGGCGTCTTCGCTGTCGAGCAGCGCCATGACGGCGAGCAGCTCCGGCTTGGAGCCGGCCTCCAGGCCGTAGGTGTGCTCCTTGCCCGCCTCGATGATGGTCTCCACCACGTAGCGGTGCTGGTTCACCTTGATGGGGTACACGCCCCGGTACAGGCCCTTGTAGCCCTGATCCGCGATGGCCTTCTTGAACGCGTTGTTCAGGTGCACCACGCGGTGGCGCAGCACGTCCGTGAAACGCAGGAGCAGCGGCAGACCGATGCCCCGGCGGCGGACCTCGTCCACCAGCTCCTTGAGGTCCATGCTCGGAGCGGCGGGCCCGTCCGGGTGGACGCACACGTGGCCCTTGTCGTTGATGCCGAAGTAGGGCGAGCCCCAGTTGCGGATGCCGTACAGCTCATGGGCATCGGCCAGGGTCCAGCGGTGCTGAGGGGAGGGAGCGGCCATCGTTGTTTCGTGCCTCCGGTGGAGCGCGTGGCGAGGGGTGGAAACTCCCATGAACAGGGGAGGGGGGCCGGACTATCGGAAACGTCCCGGTCATTCAATAGCCGCCTGTTCGAGGAGCAGGCAGGCGGGCAGGGGCCCCATTCCGGGCTCTGGCCCTGGTGGGCCGGTCAGCATCCAATTCCTACCCTTCCTTCCAGGCAGCGCTGGGAGGCCGAGTGGAGAGAAGGGGAGGGTACATGGAGTCGTCCGCACGCAGGGAAGAGGCAGCGCCACTGACCCCGCGGGAGATCTTCGAACGGCTGGATCGCTACGTCATCGGGCAGGACGCCGCGAAGCGAGCGGTGGCCATCGCCGCGCACAACCATCTCAAGCGCGTCCAGGCGCGGCGGATGCGGCGGCAGTCCCTCATCAAGAAGTCCAACATCCTGCTCATTGGCCCCACGGGCAGCGGCAAGACGCACATCGCGCGGAACCTGGCGGAGATCCTCCATGTCCCGTTCACCACCGTGGACGCCACCGAGTACACGGAGGCGGGCTACTACGGGAAGGACGTGGAGGTGATGGTGTCCGACCTGCTCTTCAAGGCGAACCACTCCGTGGAGGACACCCAGCGGGGCATCATCTTCATCGACGAGGTGGACAAGATCGCCCGCCGCACCCAGGGCGCCCGCAACGGCGCGGGCAGCCGCGACATCGGCGGTGAGGGCGTGCAGCAGTCGCTCTTGAAGCTGCTGGAAGGGCGCGAGGTGCACGTGCCCATGAACGTCACGCAGGCGTGGAACAAGAGCGACTTCGTGCAGGTGGACACGCGCGACATCCTCTTCATCTGCGCGGGCACGTTCAGCGACCTGCACGACTACGGCGATGAGGGCGGCCGGGCCATGGGCTTCGGCTCGGACGCGCTGGCGGCGAAGCGCAAGGAGAAGCGCATCTCCACGAAGCAGCTGGTGGACTTCGGGATGATGGCGGAGTTTTTGGGCCGCATGCCGGTGATGGTGCAACTGGAGCGGCTGGGCGAGCCCGACCTCCTGCGCGTGCTCACCGAGCCGCCGGACGCGATCACGCGCGAGTTCAAGGAGCTGCTGTCGCTGGATGAAATCGAGCTGGAGTTCCCGGAGAGCGGCCTGCGGGAGGTGGTGCGCTACTCCATCGCGCGCGGGCTGGGGGCTCGCGGCCTGCGCTCCATCCTGGAGCACGTGATGTCGGACATCATGTTCGAGGCGCCGGAGCGCAAGCACCGCCACGTGACGGTGGACGCGGAGTTCGTGAAGGCGCGGCTCGCGGCGCTGGACGACGTGGAGCTCAACGCTTAGCGGGCGCTGGCTTTTCCGAAGCCCGGGCGGCGGCGCCCAGCCGTGCCGCCGCCTGTGGATCCTGGATGAGCTGGAGCACGGCGTCGTTGCGCAACAGCGCTTGCGTGTCGCCCCGCTCCAGCGCGTCCTGCAAATCCTTGTGTGACAGCGCGAGCTGGAAGCGCGGGTCCTTGCGCAGCGCCTTGAAGGCCGGGTCCTCCTGGAGCTTCTTCGCCTTCGCCGGGTCGTGCGTGGCCTGGGCCACCTGGACCAGGTCCTGAAGCGGGGCGAACTGGGTCAGCTCGAAGAGGTTGAAGCGGCGGGACATGTCGAAGGCGATGGAGTCCTTGGGCGCCACGCCCAGGCGCTTGCCGGCGACGACGACGTGCTGCTCCATGAAGGTCAGCGCGCTCAGGCACACCCAGAACAGCGCGGCCATCTTCCCGCCGCCGAGCACGAAGCCCAGGGTGCGGTCCAGCCCGCGCTCCTCCGGGTCCTTGCCGGAGAGGAAGCGCAGGAGCAGCGCGCCCAGGGCGTAGCGCACGGTGAGCCAGGTGACGACGAAGAGCAGCACCGTGCCGAAGAGCGTCCCGACGAGCAGCGGTGAGCCCAGCGCGACGGCCAGCTTGGGGCCGGCGAGGGGCGCGAGCTTGCGCGAGACGAAGTAGCCCGCCGCGAGCCCCACGGAGTTGGCCACCTGGCGGGCGGCGCCGGAGAGGGCGCCGAGGATGCCGAAGAACAGCACCATGCCCAGGAGGATGAGGTCGATGACCATGGGGTGGGCTCCTGGGGGCCGCTAGCGGATCTTGAACGAGGAGTCGCCCTTGGACTTGTCCGCGGTCTGCTTCTGGGCGTCCGCGAGGGCTTCCTTGTAGCGGGCGTTGGAGGGCTCGTAGGTGAGCGCCATCTTGAGGTTGCGCTCCGCGGCGGAGGGGTTGCCGGCCTCCAGGTCCTTCTGGGCCTGCGCGTAGAACTGACGGCCCTTGGGGTGGGTGCCGATCTGCTCTTCCTGTTCCTTCTTCGCGGCGGCCTTGGTTTCGGCCTCGGAGGCGTCGGTGAAGCGCAGCTTCTGCGCGCGGTCCGGGCTGGCGATGTCGGTGAGGTACTTCTTGCGCTTGGTGTCGTCGCGCAGGACGTAATAGGCCTCGGTGACGCGCTTGTAGAGCTCGTTCACCTGGTCCTTGAGGACCTTGGACTCCAGGTGGAAGAAGCGGTCCGGGTGGTAGACGCGGCTCTCTTTGTAGAAGGCCTTCTTGATGTCACCGGGCGCGGCGGTGCGCTCCAGGCCGAGCACCTCGAAGTAGTCCATCTGGTCGAGCCTCGCGCAGCGCGACTCCAGGTCCGTGAGCTGCTCCGGGCTGAGGGCCGGGCCCCCCGCGGCGGCGGGCGGCGTCGGAGGCGCGGCGGGAGGG
>NZ_RAWL01000042.1:0-32900 GCF_003668885.1 Corallococcus sp. AB049A
GCCCCGGAGCCCTGGCGCGCGTCCCTGCGCGTCTCCAGCTTCACGGAGCTGGAGATCGAAGCGGACTCGCTGCTGCACGCGGTGGAGCTCGCGGCCCAGCGCGGACTGGCCGAGCACGCGCCGGAAGAAGAGCCCGTCTACGAGCTGACCGAGGAGGCCGGCCCCGGCACCTGGGACGCGCTGCCGTCCATCCCGCTCTTCTCCGACCTGCCGCGCGACGCGTTCATCCAGCTCTTCGAGCGCTGCCCGCTGCGCCGCTTCGGCCCCGGGGAGCGCATCCTCGCGCAGGGCTCGCACGGCGACGCCTTCTACGTCATCTGCGAAGGCCGCGTGCGCGTCTTCCGCGAGGACAACGGCCAGCGCCAGGACCTGGCCACGCTGGAGGTCGGCGCCTTCTTCGGCGAGATGGCGCTCCTGTCCGGAGCCCCGCGCGCCGCCTCCGTGGAGTCCGCGGACGACGACACGCAGGTGCTCGAGATCTCCGCCGCCGTGCTGGCCACGCTCTCGCTCAGCCACCCGCCCGTGGCGAAGGCGCTCAAGAAGTTCTGCCGTGAGCGGCTGCTCGCGAACGTGATGAGCAGCTCCGCGCTGTTCCGCCCCTTCAACCGCAAGGACCGCCGCAACCTCGTGGAGCGCTTCCGGGCCCGCGACGTCGAGCGCGGCGAGGTCATCATCCGCGAAGGCGACGCCACCGACGGCCTCTACGTCGTCCTCTCCGGCGAGGTGGAGGTCCGCAAGAACGGGCAGCGTCTGACGAGCCTGAAGGAAGGGGATCTCTTCGGCGAAATCTCCCTCCTGCAGAAGACGCCGGCCACCGCCACCGTGGAGGCCTCGCGCCACACCACGCTGCTGCGCCTGCCGCGCGAGGACTTCGACTCGCTCATCTCCAGCCACCCGCAGGTCCTGATGCTCGTCTCGGACCTGAGCGACGAACGCCTGCGCCGCACGGAGCACGTGCTGGGCAGCCCGTCCGGGACGGAGCCCGGCGACGACGACGAGGACCTCATCCTCGTCTGATAGCGCCCTCGCGGGTCCTCCTGTCCGCGTCCCACCCCACGAGTCCCCCGGCCGTCTCCACTCCGGACGGCCCAACAGGCCCGTGGGGACGCGGCGCGGGGCGTCAGGTTGTGACCCCCGGTATCGCCCGCTATCCTCCCCGTCATGGCTGGAGGCCAGCACGCGACCACGGGATTGGGGCCCGACGACATCGCCGAGCTGGAAGCCCTTGCCTCCGAGCCCGGCTATGACGCCTTCCTCGCGCCCGCGAAGGCGCTCGAAGGCGCCCTGGAGGAGTGCCGCTCCAACATCGCGCTCGCCTTCCACAACACGAAGCGCGGCGTGGACAGCGTCCTGGCCCACGAGTCGGAAGTCGCCGCGCTCCCGGGCGTGAAGCTGGAGGAGCTGCGCGAGCTCCCACTGCTCGCCCAGGGACTGGCCCACGCCGCGTTGCGCGTCCAGCGCGACATGAGGGCCAGCACCTTCGGAGCCCTCTTCGACCGCGCGCAGCAGCTGCGCCGCAAGCTGCTCAAGACCGCGGAGGCGCTCGCGGAGGCCTCCTTCCTCGCCACCGCGGACGTGGCGGCCGCGCACACCGACGGCCACCGCGACGTGGTGGGGGACTGCCTGGGCCTGGTGGAGCTGTTCCGCCAGCACGAGGCGAAGCTCGCCGGCCGCTCGCCCGTCACCCCCGACGACGTGAGCGAAGTGGAGCGCGTGGCGCAGCAGCTGCGCGCGCTGCTCGCGGCGCCCGGCGAGGCCCGCGAGGGCGAAAACTCACCGCTGCTCTTCGAGGCCACGGAGACGCGCGACCGCTTCTGGACGCTGCTCACCCGGCGCCATGACGTCCTGTGGCGCTGCGGCGCGTGGCTCTTCGGCCGGGACGTGGACCTCCACGTGCCGCCGCTCCAGTCCCGCCACCCGCTGGTGCGCGCCGTGGTACCCACGTCCATCGAACGCGCACCGCAGCAGACGCAGAAGCGCGGCGCGACCCCGCTGACGACCATTGCCCCGGACAGCAACGTGCGCTCCAAGGTCCGCTTCATGGTGAAGGTCGGCTTCGACTTTCCCTCCCGCTAGACACCCATGCCTTTCGACGTGAAGGACATCCTCCGGCAACTGGAAGCCGGCTTCGCTCCGGAGTCCGGGGCCCCGAAGTGGTGGCAGGAGAGCTGGGAGGATCCGGACGGGTTCGCCATCGCGCTCGCGGAGGGCCACGCGGGCCGGGGCGTCCCGCCGCCCAAGAGCCGCCCGGGCCAGCAGTACGACTTCTTCCACGACCTCATCGTGCGCCACGTCGCGCTGGAGCGCCCCGCGTTCCGCACGCACCAGCGCATCCAGGGGTGGCAGGTCCTCGGCTACAAGGCCCTGCACGACCTGGCCTCGCGCCGCGCCAGCGAGTGGGCGGATCAGGGCGTCGAACCGGGCGCGAAGGTGTGCCTGGTGCACGGCGTGGGGCAGGAGCTGCTTGTATCGCTCCTGGCCACGTTGAAGCTGGGAGGCTGCTTCACGCTCCTGCCGCCCATGGGCCCGCGCGCCATGGCCACGCGGCTGGAGGCCCTGACGCCGGACTTCATCGCCTCGGAGCCCCACCAGCTCCCGCTCCTCAAGGGCTACGAGCAATTGCTGCTCAAGAGCCAGGGGAGGGGAGCGCCGGGCTTCACGTCGCACACGTACAAGCCCTCGGACGTGGTGGGGCTGCTCTTCTCTCCGCTGGTGGATCCGCCGCACACGCCCGTGCCCCTCACCGCGGAGGACGCGTGGAAGGGCGCCATCGGCGACGGGATGCTCACCTTCGGCCTGTCGCCGGGGGACCTGCTCGCGGCGCCGGACTTCCCGGTGCTCCAGCACCTGCCCGCGCTCCTCTTCGCCACGCTGCTGCGCGGCGCCACGTACCTGCACCTGGAGATGGCGGACCTGGCGCTCAACCCGGCCCCGCTGCTGGAGCACCCGGTGCGAGCCCTGGGCGTCACGCCGAGGCTGCGCGACCTGCTCCTTCGCCACCGCGCTTCCCTGCGCAACGTGCAGCACTGGTTCCGCAACCCGGAGGAGCCCTTCGACGCGCAGGCCTGGCGCACGTGGGTGAAGCAGTGCGGCCTCCAGGCCGTGCCGTCCTCCAACATCCTCATCGACGCGGCCGCCGGCGGCGCGGTGCTGATGTCGTCGCGCAACGTGACGGAGCCGCACACGGACGTGCACACGGACGTCTTCCCCGTGCCGGGCCGCGCGTGGACGCTGAAGGATCCGAACGAGAGCGGGCAGGGCGCTCCCTCGGACGTGGGCGTCCTGACGCTCCTGCCGGACAAGGACCGCCCGCCGGGCCACGTCGTGCTCGCGCGGATCCGCCAGCGCTACCACTACGCGGGCACGCAGGGCTTCCGGCGCGAAGGCCGGACCTACTCCGCGAAGGAGGTCACCGCCGCGCTGGAGGACGTGCCGTTCCTCAAGGGCACCAGCGTGGTGCCGGTGTCCACCGGCGGCCTGGCCAGCCAGTCGCGCTTCATCCTCCTGGCCTTCACGGGGGCCGCGCCTGCTCCCTCGTCCGGCGAGCAGGAGATCCACCGGCGCATCGAAATGTCGCTGGGCGGGGACTTCCTGCCCGACCGCATCGAGTTCTTTCCGCTCTTTCCCCACCGGGTGGAGGGCGCGGTCGACGACGCGTGGTGCGCCTCGCAGTTCTTCACCGGCGCGCTGCACAAGAAGGCGAAGGACCCGATGTTCCAGGCCCTCACCGCCCTCCGGAGCCGGCTGTTGGAAAGCGCCACGGCTTCGGGCGAAGATGGCCCGCCGCCAGCACGGTGAACAGGAGCTGCACATGGGTGCTCAGGTCGTGATGGGAGCGATGCTCCAATGCAGCTTCGGGATGGCGCCCTCGTCGCTGATGGTGCTGCCCACGAACCGCGTGCTGGCCACCACGCCCGCGGCCAACATCATGGACAACAAGCCGTTCATGAACATCCTGCCCTTCGGCATGTGCCAGTCCCTGGCCAACCCCATGGTGGCGGCGGCGACCGCGGCGGCCTTCGGCGTCCTCACCCCCATGCCCTGCATCCCCGCCACCGCGGCCCCCTGGGTGCCCGGGTGCCCCACGGTGCTCATCGGCAACATGCCGGCCCTGGAGAGCAACTCGAAGTGCATGTGCAGCTACGGCGGCGTCATCCAGGTCGTCGTCCCCGGACAGATGGTGGCCATCGATGGGTAGCCCCGCGGAAGTGCTGGCACCGGTCGACTTCACGCTGCTCGACACGGAGTTCACCACCGCCCCCGTGCCGCTCGACGAGTCCGAGGGCCCGGATCCGCGCCTGGAGGCCATCACCGGCCTCGTCGCCAAGAGCGAGTACGCGGACGCCGCCCGCGCCGCCGAGGGGCTCTTGCGCCAGGGCATCCGCGACGTGCGCCTGGTGGGGCCGTACCTCTTCGGCCACTTCTTCGCGGAGGGCATGAAGGCGCTGCCCGTCCTGTTCCGCTCCCTCAAGCGCACCCTGACGGAGAACTGGGACTTCTTCGGCCCGGTGGAGAAGAAGCTCGTCTTCGCGGACACGGGCCTTCGCTGGCTGCTGAAGATGATGGGCAAGCACCTGGAACACCATTCGCGCCTCAAGGACGCGCAATGGCAGACCTGGAGCGCCCCCGGCAACCGCGAGCCCATGGATGAGGCCCTGGCCCTGGGCGACCCGCTCATCGCCGCCCTCGCCATCCTGCAGAAGCCCGCGTGCATGGACGCCATGCGCACGCTGCTCGGCGCGCTGCGCGCCCACGCCCAGGCCGTGCCCCACCTGCCTCCCCCGGAGGAGCCCAGGGCCGCGGCCCCAGAGCCGGAGTCCCAGCTCGCCGCCGCTCCGGACGACGACGAGGAAGAGGACGACGACGGGGAGGAGGAAGAGGAGGTCCGCCCCGCTCGCGTGAAGAAGAAGGCCTCGCGCGCGCAGCCGGAGCAGGACCCGGGCCCCAGCGTCCCCATGTCGCCCGCGCTGGCGCAGCTGGTCCGCAAGCTGTCCGCCTTCGAGGCGCTGCTGGAGCGCGAGGACTACGCCAAGGCGAGCGTCATCGCCGTGGACGTGCTCGCCACCGTGGAGCGCTTCGACCCGCGCGTGTACCTGCCGCAGCTCTTCTCCGGCTTCTTCAATGGCCTGGCGCAGAACGCGGACGCCATCGAGCCCATGCTGCACAACACGGAGACGCTGTCCTTCCGCGCCATGGATCAGCTCTACCGCGTGGACCTGGACGCGTTCCTCGTCGCGCAGGCGCGTCAGGCCCGCGGCGGCTCGGAATACGACGAATAGCCCCCATGGCACTGGAGCGCGAACAGCCGGGCCGCAAGCCCACCGTCGAGGAGCGCATCAGCGAGCGCATCCGCAGCTTCGACGTACCGGCCCTGCTGGACCTGCTCGCCAAGGAGGGCTACGGCGAGGCGGAGGTGGAGTTCCGCAGTCACCGCAGCACCGTGCACCAGCCCCATCTGGTGCATGCCATCGAGTTCTCCCGCCACCCGCGCAAGCGCGTGGTCATCACCGTCAACCTGGGCCTGCTCAGTCTCCAGACGCCGCTGCCATCCTTCATCTTCCAGGCCATGGATCGCCTGGAGCAGGACACGATGGCTGACTTCCTGGGTTACTTTGACCACCTGTTGCTGCGGACGCGCTTCGCGGGCCAGTTCCCGGATCGCGACGAGTCCCTGCTCCCCGGGTGGGAACACTCCACCGCGCACCGGCTGCGCCTGCTGCGCCTCGCGTGCCCCAGCAGCCTGCACTGGCTCTTCGCCAAGGTCTTCCCGGAGGCGGAGGTCGTGGTGCGCCGCGAGACGCGCCGCCAGCGCATCGAAGCCAAGGGCATCCGCCTGGGCGCCGCGGCGCTCGGGGATGGCAGCGCCGTGGGCGGCTTCGCCACCGTTCCAACGGGCGGGGTGGAGGTGCGGCTGTTCCTCAACGAGCCCCACTCCGGCACCGGCGTCCCCTGGGCCGTGGAGGCCCGCCGCCGCCTCAACACCCGCATCCTCCCGAGCCTCGCGGAGACGCCGCTCGCGCTCGCCGTGATCCTCTGCCTGCGTGATCAGAGCAGCTGGGCGCGGCTGCAGGACGGCAGCCACCTGGGCTACGAGCCGCTGGTAGGAGGCCCGGAACAGACCCAGGAGGTCCTCCTGTTCACGGGGGACACCGCTCAATTGCGATCATCAGAACCCCGCTAGACCTGACATGTCGGCTGGTTGACGGGATTTCCTGATCGCGCCTAGGCTGTAAATGTTCACTCGGCAGCGCGTACTCCCGGAGCGGTAGGGCAGTACGGGGGGCATCACACGCACTGCGTCTGTCAGGGAGTCACCGTGGCCATTCAGGACCAGCTTCCCAAATCCCGCATCACCCTCACGTACCGCACCACCATCAACGGCGAGCAGGAGACGGTGAACCTGCCGTTGCGGCTCCTGGTCATGGGCGACTTCTCCCTGAAGTCCTCCGAGGACCGGAAGCAGGATCTGGAGACCCGGAAGCTGCGGAGCGTGGATGGCCGCAACCTCGACGAGTTGATGAAGGACATGAAGATGTCCGCCAACTTCGAGGTCCCCAACCGCATCAACCCGGACGTGGAAGCCTCGCTGAACGTCACGCTCCCCATCAACCGGATGAAGTCCTTCCACCCGGATGAGATCGTCAAGCACGTGCCGAAGCTCAAGGCGCTGCTGCTGCTGAAGACGCTCCTGGTGGAGATGCAGTCGAACATCGACAACCGCAAGGAGCTGCGCCGCGAACTCTACGAGCTGTTCTCCAAGCCGGAGGCGCTCAAGGAGCTGCTCAACGAGCTCAAGGGCTACGAGACCATGCGTCTGCCCGCCGGAGAGACCGCGAAGACGGACGCGCCCGCGGGCGCCACCGCCGCCGCCGCTGGCAAGCCCGCCACGGGTGCCGCCGCCGCCACGGCCGCGGTCGCCGCCACCGTCGCCGCGGGTGCCAAGCCCCCGGCCGCCTCCTGATCCGCCTTCCCACTCTTTCGACTTCTAAAAGGACTCCGCCATGGCTGAGACCACCTACCTGAAGCGCCTGTTCACCAGCGTCCGGCTCGATCCGCCCCAGGAATCGGCGCCGATGATCACCACCAACTTCGCGCCCGCCGCGGACGAGCAGCAGGTCACCCTGGAGAGCCGCTTCCTCTCCAGCGTCGCCGCGCTCCTGCAGAACGTGGCCCCCGTCGAGGGCCCGGACAACGCCGCCCCCCGCTTCGACAAGGGCCAGGTGCTGGACGTCATCAGCCGCATCGATCGCATGATCGACGCGCAGATGAACGAGATCCTCCACAACGAGACCTTCCAGAAGCTGGAGTCCACGTGGCGCGGCCTGGACGACCTGGTCAGCCACACCAACTTCAAGGCCAACATCGCCATCGACATCCTGGACGTCGGCAAGGATGAGCTGGCGGAGGACTTCGAGAACAACTCCAGCAACATCTTCGCCGGGGCGCTGTTCGACAAGGTCTACATCCAGGAGTACGACCAGTACGGCGGCCGTCCCTTTGGCGCCATCGTCGGCCTGTACGACTTCTCCTCGTCGCCCGCGGACCTGACCTGGCTGCAGCGCATGGCGAAGATCTCCAACGCCGCGCACGCGCCGTTCATCTCCGCCGTGAACCACAAGTTCTTCGGCTGCGAGACCATCGAGGAGATGGAGGCCATCAAGAACCTGGAGGGCGTGCTCGCCCACCCGCGGTTCGGCCGCTGGAACGCGTTCCGCGACACGGAGGAGGCCGCGTACGTGGGCCTGACCTTCCCGCGCTACGTGCTGCGCCTGCCCTGGCACCCGGACAAGAACCCCTGCGACGTCCTCAACTTCACCGAGACGGCCAGCGGCGACTCCAACAAGTACCTCTGGGGCAACTCCGCCATCCTGCTCGCGCGCAACATGGTGAAGGCGTTCGAGATCTCCGGCTGGTGCCAGTCCATCCGCGGCCCCAAGGGCGGCGGGCTCATCTCCGGCCTGCCGGTGGACACCTTCACCCTGCGCGGCCAGGAGGAGATCAAGGCCCCGGTGGAGATCGCCATCCCGGACTACCGCGAGTACGAGTTCGCGCGCAGCGGCTTCATCCCGCTCGTGTACCGCAAGGGTTCCAGCGACGCGACGTTCTTCAGCACCCAGTCCGCCAAGGTGGCCAAGACGTTCAAGGACCCCAAGGACTCGGAGAACTCGCAGCTCGTCACGAACCTGGCCTACACGTTCTCCATCACGCGGCTGGCGCACTACGTGAAGTGCATCATGCGCGACAACATCGGCAACACGGCGGACGCGCCCTACATCCAGCGGCAGCTGGACTCGTGGCTGTCCAACTACGTCACCACCGTGGCCAACCCGGACGACCTCACCGTGCGCCGCTTCCCGTTCAAGGCGAGCAGCGTGGTGGTGTTCCCGCGCCCCGGTGAGATCGGCTGGTACGACTGCAAGCTGGCCGTGCTCCCGCACATCCAGTTCGAAGGCCTCAACGTGGAGCTGATGCTCGAGTCGCGGCTCGGATAAGCCGCACCCCACTTGGGGCAGGTGAGTGCCTGCCCCCCAACCCCTGGAGTGACAGATGCCCCAGTTTTCGCGCAGCCTGGACGTGTATCAGGGCTTCAACTTCAAGAAGGACAAGCAGTCCCCCGTGGGCTACATCACCGCCATCACCATTGGCGGCGAGGCGCTGGCGGCGGATCAGGAGACCATCAAGGATCCTGAGAACCCGGACGCGGCCATCGCGGACAAGGTCGTCGCCGTCCTCAACCACTACCTGTGGGAGACGGGCGTGACGGACGCCATGTACTTCTCCGGCCAGGTGTCGGTGGCGAACAAGCAGAAGATCGCGGAGATGCTGCTGGGCAACTTCAGCAACATCGAAGTCAACTTCAAGTACGTCATCTACGAGTACGACCCCATCGGGAAGAAGTACTTCAAGTCCAACTTCCTCGACGCGGAGATGAAGGGCCTGCTCGAGAAGAACGGCGACGACCTGAACATGTCCGTCGCGGACAACGAGTCGCGTGAAGTGCAGTCGCCCAAGAACTTCACGTTCCAGATCGGCATCAAGCCGCAGGCGACCGAGCAGTCGCTGAACCTGGCCACCTCGGCGTCGAAGAAGATCGCGAAGAAGTGGGGCATCACCGAAGCGGCCGCCAAGTAGCGTTGGCCGCGGTCCGAGCCTAGAACCGGCCGGGAGCAGGACTTCTGGCTCCCGGCCGGGTTCAAGGCGGGTGGAAGGAAACCAAGGCGTATGCAGCGGTACAAGCTCGCACGGGTCCGCTGGCATGTTGGCCAGACGCTTCTTCCGGAGCATTTCGTCGCGCAGGAGGACGCGCTGGACGCGGAGATCCGCCTCCATGCCACCCTGTCCGGCCTGCCGTCCTACGGCGTCGCGAACCTGGCCTGGAACGAGTCGCTCTTGCAGAGCGGCAGCCTGTCCATCTCCGCGCTCACCGTCGTCACCAAGGCCGGGGACCTCTTGGACGTCCCGGGCAACGCCGTCATCTCCCCGCTGTCGCTGGAGGCCGTGGGCAAGACGGAGTTCATCGTCTACCTGCACGTGCTGAAGGAGACCGTCAGCGCGGAGGGCATCCGCCTGTACGCGGATGATCCGCCGGTGCTCCAGCGCGTGCTGCACAAGCTGCAGCTGTCCACGGAGCCGGTGCTGGACGGCACCATCGCGTCGCTGGGCCTGGCCGCCGTGTCCCAGGACGAGGACGGCGCGTGGCACACGTCCCCGGACTGGGTGCCGGCGCTCCTGCTGGTGGGGCCCAACCCCTTCCTGGAGCGGCTGCTCACCACGCTGGACGATTTGCTGGATCAGGTCCGCCAGCAGCTGCTCACCAACATCTCGGACACGTACCTGCGCACGGACCGGCTCACCAACGCGCGCCGGGCGCTCTTTGAAGTCCAGCGGCTGATCGCCCTGCGCCGGGACATGTTCCGGCAGGTGTACGTGCACCCGTACCACCTGTTCGACGGCTTGCGCCGGCTGTACTTCGAGGCGTGCTGCTACCTGGAGATGCTCCCGGACGAGCAGATGCCGGTGTACCAGCACGACGCGCTGAACGAGTCGCTGGGCGGGTGGATCCGCCTGCTCACGCGCAGCTTCCAGCCGGAGGCCACGCGCTCCACGCACAAGGCCTTCCAGGCGAAGGAGGGGCAGTTCCAGATGACGCCGCTGCCGCCGGAGATCCGCTCCGCCAGCGAGGCGTACCTCCTGGTGCAGCGCACCCAGCCCGGCGAGCGCACGCCGCTGGACGGCGTGAAGCTGGCCAGCCCCTCGCGGCTGCCGCTGGTGCGCCGCCAGGCCCTGAAGGGCGTGCCCTTCAAGCACGTGCCGTATCCGTCCTTCCCGCACGCGCTGGGGCCGGAGATCGACTGGTATCTCCTCAGCAACGGCGAGGAGTGGCAGCACGCGCTGCGCGAGGACGGCCTGGCCTTCTACGTGACGCCCGCGCTCAGGGGCGCCCAGACGTCGCTGTTCTGGCGGAGGAGCTGAAAGCCCATGGGGCGCGCACCGTTCCTGGACAAGTTCGCGGCCCGCAAGGAGGGCGCCAACACGCGCGACAGCCTGGAGCACGTGATGCGCAACATCGAGGCCGTGCTCAACACGAAGAAGGGCTACGGCTACTTCATGCACGACTTCGGGCTGGGCGGGTACACGGAGAAGCTGGGCACGCGCGAGCTGGTCGAAGCGCTCACCGCTGAGATCCAGCAGGAAATCACCCAGCACGAGCCCCGGCTGGTGGACCCGGAGGTGAAGCTGCGCGGCCGCGACAGCGCGCTGTGGCTCTACTTCGACTGCAAGGGCACCTTCGACGGGCAGCCCTGCCACCTGTCGCTGATGTTCCACTCCACCACCGGCCGGGTGCGCGTGCAGGCGGAGGACACCTGATGGCCTTCGCCGACCGCCTGGACCTGGGCCTGACGCTCACCATTGGCGGGACGGCGCACGCCATCCCCTCGTCGGACGTGCTCGCCTTCGAGCTGGATCTGCACGGCTGGGGGCACGAGGGGCGGGTGGAGTTCCGCGTCCTCGACGAGACGGCGCACGGCGGCCAGAAGCAGGACAAGCTGCTGGCGGACTTCCTCAAGCCGGACCTGGCGGAGGTGGCGCTGGAGCTCAAGGCCGTGCACTCCGACACTGCGACGAAGCCCACCTTCACGTCGCTGAAGGTGAAGGGGCTGGTGCAGGAGAAGGCCCTCACGGAGGAGTCCGTCGCCCAGGCCAAGGGCGCGGGCATCACCTACCGGCACTACACCGTCCGCTTCGTGGATCCCGCGCGGCTGCTCTGGACGCAGCATCATCCCTGCGTGCTCTACACGCAGAAGACGCTGCAGGACGTGCTGGACGCGCACAAGGGCGACAAGATTGCCCTGGCCAATGACTGGGCGGCGCAGCTGGACAAGACGCTGCCGCTCATCTTCCTGGGCCTGTCCCCGGAGTCCGGCGCCAGCTTCTACGACTGGGCCATCTGGTTCACGCACACGCGCAACGGCGTGCTGGCGTACGACTACACGGCGCAGGGCTACCAGTTCCGCGCGGCCAAGGACGCCAGCGCCACGCCCATCACCCTGCGCGCGGCGGACGTGGAGCGCGTGTCGGTGGTGTTCCCGGAGGTGGCGCGCCACGACGTGGCCGTCCTCAACGCCGCCGCGGAGAGCCCCAAGAACCAGGCCATCACCAACGCCCAGGCCGTCACCGGCGTCCGCCAGGACGTGCTCCTGCGCACGGACATCGCGGACGACGTGCAGGCCCGCGTGACGCTGGAGACGGCGCGCCTGAAGATCCGCGGCCTGGAGGTGGAGCTGGACTGGAACCGCTTCCCGGCGGTGGCCTTCGCCCCGGGCGCGCTGGTGAAGCTGCCGGAGACGGCCGGCTGGACGGCCGCGGGCGTGCCGGCCACGCAGGACTTCCGGGTGCGCCGGATGAACCTGCGCGCGGAGCCGCTGCCCGTGGAAGAGGGCGAGCTTCCGGCGGGCGGGGAAGGGGAGGAGCCCGTCCGGCGGCCCAAGCCGGAGAGCCGCTTCCTCATCACCTTCACCACGCGGCTGGAGAAGAAGGCGGAAGCGCACGTGGACCTGCCGCCCTTCACCGCGCCGGTGTACCCGCGCTTCGTGGAGGGGCTGGTCGTCAGCGAGGTGGGCGAGAAGAAGGACGAGACCTGGCAGGCGTACACGGACGACGCCACCTCGCTGGACAGCTACAAGGTCAAGCTGCCGCTCTTCGCGAACCAGATTGTCCAGGTGCCCTTCAACGCGAACCTGCAGCCGGGGCACTTCTACTTCCCGGCCTACAAGGGCGCCCGGGTGCTGGTGGCGCTGGACTTCCTGCGCGCCTGGCTCAAGCGCCACCTGGACTGGCGCGCGGGCGCGCGGCTGCCCTCGGACGGGCAGGGCGTGCACCTGCTCGTCGGCAAGACGACGACAAGCGGCACGTCCATGCGGCACTTCTACGAGGACAACAAGCCGCTGTGGCGCCTGCAGCGCACGAACGAAAGCGACACGGAGAAGGTCGAGCTCAAGGAAGGCAACCTGCTCATCCTGGTGAAGGAAGAGTCCGCCTGAGGCGGGAGGGACGATGGGAGCTTCAGGACCGGGAGCGGCAGGCACGCTGGTCTGCAAGATCGAACTGGACAAGAAGGGCGGCATCACCGTCCAGGTCGAGAATGGGGATGATCAGATCACCCAGACCATCGTGATGGACGGCACCAGCATCACCATCACGGTGAAGGGCCAGCAGGAGACGAGCACCATCGTGCAGAAGCAGGACAGCATCGTGGTGACGGTGAAGGACCTCACCTTCGATACCGACACGATCACCATGAAGTCCAAGGGCGTCTCCAAGTGGACCAGCCAGGACACGCTCACGGTGGAGAGCACCAAGGACATGACGCTCAAGACGAGCGCCAAGCTCACGCAGACGGCCACCAGCGACGCGAAGCTGTCCTCCAGCGCGAACGTGAACATCGAGGCCACGTCCAAGCTGGCCATGAAGGGCAACATGGGCGCGGAGATGGTGACCTCCGGCGGTGAGGCGAAGGTGGACGGCGTGACGCTGAAGCTCGCCGGCAAGTCGCAGGCTGAGATGACCGGCGCGATGACCAAGGTGGCCGGCACCGGGAAGCTCGACCTGGAAAGCTCCGGCATGGCGAACCTCAAGGGCTCCATCACCAGCGTGGGCGGCAGCCTGGTGAAGCTGGGCTGACATGGCAATGACTGACGTACGGCGGGAGAGCGGGCGGTGAAGGATTTCTCCGAGAAGATCTACCTGGACTTCCTGTCGGAGCTGGACGGGCTGGAGCGCTTCCGGCAGCGCTTCCAGGAGCGGCACCCGGCGGCTCCGTTGGACCGCGAGGACCCGGACGTGCGCCGCCTCATCGAGGCGATGGCGTTCTTCTCCGTGCAGACGCGGCACGCCACGCTGCACAACCTGCGCTCCACCTGGCGCCGGCTGTTCGCGGGCTTCTTCGACTTCCTGCTGGAGCCCGTGCCCGCCGCCGCCATGGCGCAGGCCGTGCCCACGGAGAAGATGGTGGAGCCGGTGCTCCTCACCCGGGGCACGGAGCTGCGCCTGACGCCCGCGGAGGGCGTGGCGGGCTCCTTCCGGCTCCAGCGCGACCTGCGCGTGCTGCCCATCTTCCTCAAGGGCACGGACGTGGTGCCGCAGGTGCGAAGCGGCCACCGGCTCATCCTGCGCTTCGAGTCCCGCTTCGCGCGCAAGGACCCCATCGACGTGCTCAGCCTGCACGTGCGGCACCTGGACGACTACCGCTCGTCGCTGGCGGTGTTCCATGCGCTGCGCAAGCACGTGAAGCAGGTGAGCGTCGTCTACGACGAGGAGGCGGACGAGCACTCCGTGGGCAGCCCCTGCGAGGTGTCCTTCAACCGCGACCCGCCCGCGCCGGACGACAGCGGCCTCTACGCGCACCCGTTCCAGCGCCTGCGCGCCTTCTTCCAGTTCCCGGAGCAGCAGCTCTTCGTGCACGTGAAGGTGCCGCCGCCGCGCGGCAGCTCCTGGATGCGCTTCTGCATCTGCCTGGACCTGGACAAGGACTGGAACATCGGCCGCTCGCTGCACCCGGACTTCTTCCAGCTCTTCACGGTGCCGGTCGTGAACCTCAAGGCGGAGCCCGCGCAGGTGGTGGTGGCGGACGGCACGCGCGCGGAGCACCCCATCATCAGCATGAGCGCGGGGCGCGAGTTCACCCTGCACTCGGTGACGGGCGTCTTCGAGATGACCAAGGCGGGCCTGGCGCCCCTGAGGCCCGCGTTCCTGCCCGGCAAGGGCCCCAGCTACGAGGTGGACGAGACCTTCGATGAGAAGCTCGCGTCCCGGCAGAGCCTCATCGTGCGCATGCCGGAGGCCTTCACCGCGCCCCGCAAGATCGTGCTGGAGGCGCTGTGGCACCAGCCGCAGTTCTCCGCGCAGGCGGCGGGCAGGGTGGAGGTGTCCATCCCGGGCCGTCACCTCGAGGGCCTGAAATGGCAGACGGTGGGCAGCCTCCAGCCCCACCGCGACAGCGTGCTACGGGATGATGTCGAGGCGCTGACGCAATTCCTCGCATGGAAGGCGAAGCCCACGCTGGGCCGGGACGAGGTGGTCGCCCTGCTGGGTCACCTGGGGACCCCCGCGGAGAGCCCGTTCCGCCGCGTCCTTCCCTGGCTCAAGGAGTTGAAGTTCAGTGTGGTGCCCGACAGCGCGCTCAAGGGTTCGGGGCTCCGCCACGCCTACGAGGCCGTGATGGAGCCTTTCGACCAGAGCTTCGAGCCTGTCGTCATCTGCTTTCTTGAGCAGTTGAGGGACCTGCTTGATGCTTGGAACAACGAGGCGACCGTTGATCTCAAGGCCTCGGTGGCTGGGTTGGGGCCGCTACAGCTTCCAACATAGACAAACATCCCCATGAAACTGGAGCATTGGAACGCACTCCTGGCCACGCAGCGACGCGTGCGCCAGCTCCTCGACCGGGCCCTGCCCGCCGAGTCTGCCCCGGGTGCGCGCCGTCCGCAGGGCAGGGTGGGGCAGGAGGCGCTGGGCCACCTGGAGCAGGCGCTGATGGTGGAGCTGGAGCGCCTGCGCGCCGCGTTCGGCGAGGACATGCAGCCCGACGCGGTGGAGGATCTGATCCGTCCCTTCGTCTTCTTCCTGGATGAGTGGGTGCTGCGGCGGCTGGCGGACGCGGAGCAACATCTCTGGCCGCTCCTGCAGCAGAACCTGTTCCAGGTTGATGCAGGCGGAGACCTCTTCTACGACTTCGTGGAAGAGAAGTTGCGCCGCAACGACACCCCGCCCATCGTCTTCGAGATGATCCGTTTCTGCCTGGCCGCGGGCTTCACCGGCCGCCTCGTGGGGCAGCCGGAGCGCATCCGGGACCTGAAGGACCGCATCTCCCAGCGCATCCCGCAGCCCGCGGCCATGGCGCCGCCCGCGCCGGTGGTGCCGCCCTCGGTGCCCACCGTCTACGACTTCCCGGTGCACTACTACGCCGTGACGGCGGCCATCGTCCTGGGGCTGCCCGTCCTCCTGTGGTGGGTCTCCAATTGAGGCCCTTCCCGGCAAAGGACCCCCGGCTGCCCGCGCCGGCCGCCAAGGCTCCGCCCCCCAAGGCTCCATCGATGCTCGCGCTGCTGGACGCGCTGGAGCAGCGGGTGGGCGCGGAGCTGGGGCAGCTGAAGCAGGGCGTGCAGCCGCTCCTGGACTCCGTGCGTGAGGGGCTGGTGGCGTTGGATCCTCCCGGGGACGGGATGCTGCCGTCGCCCCAGGAGCAGGAGAAGCTGCGCGCGAAGCTGACCGCCACGCTGGAGGAGGCGGAGGACGTGCTGGAAGCGCTCCAGCTGGCCGTGAAGCCGGGCGGAAGGGGCGGCGGCTGACCGTGGGTGCGCTCCAGTCCCTCCTGGCGGCTCTGAAGGCCCACTGGGTGCTCGTGTTGGGCATCGGGGTGGTGCTCGCGGCCATTGGCGTGGGCGTGACGCTCTGGTGGCGCAAGCGGCAACAGCGGGGCCCTTCGCTCGCGGGCGAGCAGAAGCCGCTCGCGTCGGGGCAGCTGCTGGCCATCCGCAAGAAGTTCCTGTCGAAGCTGCCGTGGCGCTTCCGCGCGTCCGTGCGGGACTTCCCCACGCTGGTGGTGCTGGGCCCCGCGGGCAGCGGCAAGTCGGACCTCATCGAAGCGGAGGTGGACTGGGAGCGGCAGCAGCGCCAGTTCATGCCCAGCTACACGGACGACCCGCTCCTCAAGGTGTTCCTGGGGCCGGAGGTCGTCGTGCAGGAGCTGGCGGCGCCCGTGCTGGAGGACGACTCGCGCCACGCGCGGCGCGCGCTTCGCCGGCTGTGGAAGGCCACCTTCGGCGGCAAGCACAAGGGCCGGGCCGTCATCGTCCTGAAGGTGAGCTGGCTGCTGGAGACCTCGCCGGACGAGGTGAAGCGCGTCACCCAGCTGCTGCGCGGCAAGGTCAACCTCCTGTCGGAGGTGTGCCAGTCGCCCGTGGAGACGCGGCTCGTCCTGACACACATGGACACGCTGGACGGCTACGCGGACTTCGCGCAGCTCCTGCGCAAGAACGGCGTGCCGCTGGAGCTGGAGGTTCCTCCGCGCGGCAGGGAAGGGGAGCTGGCCGAAGCGCTCCAGCCCATGGAGAAGTACCTGGCGCTGGGCCTCACCTCGCTGTCGCCGGACGCGTTCGAGCGGCTGGCGAACTTCTACTCGCGCGGCGGCGAGGCCTTCGCGGCGCTGGGCCGCTTCGTGTCCACCCTGATGGAGGGCGGCTCGCTGGCGTTCCCGCTGAGCCTCAAGCGCGTCTACCTGTCGTCGGGCGGCACGGACGCGCAGCCCACGGGCGCGCTGGCGGTGCAGGGAGATCAGCCGGCGGAGCTGCTGGCCAGGGACTACCGCTGGACGCACCTGCGCCGGTGCGCGGTCATCCTCGCGGTGGGGTGCCTGCCGGTGCTGTTCGCGTACGCGCGGTTCTACGGGTTGATCCTGCGCACGCAGGACAAGCTGGACGCGTTCCAGGTGACGGTGCAGCGGCTGGAGGAGCGCAACCAGAGCGTGTCCGGCTCCGTGGTGGAGGCCCAGACGACCGACGCGGTGAAGGCCATGGAGCAGCTGTGGCACTCCACGCGCTACTGGCCGCCGCTGGCCCACAGCTTCACGGATGAGCGGGAGGAGCTGCGGGCCCGGCTCGCGCGCAGCATCCGGATGTCCTACCTCAAGCCGATGCTGGAGAAGTGCCAGGACCAGTGCCGGCGCTGCCCGAGCCAGATTCCGGGGTGCCAGC
This sequence comes from Corallococcus sp. AB049A, assembly GCF_003668885.1. Lineage (NCBI taxonomy): Bacteria > Pseudomonadati > Myxococcota > Myxococcia > Myxococcales > Myxococcaceae > Corallococcus > Corallococcus sp. AB049A. The sequence continues at coordinate 17,250 of NZ_RAWL01000042.1, forward strand.
CCGCGCCCGTGTTCACCGGCCGGGGCACCCGCGCCGCGCCGTTGCCCGTGGCGCCCGCCGCGGACGACAGCTGCCACCAGGAGACGCTGTGCCGGCCGGAGCACGTGCTCTACACGCTGGGCGTGCTGTACAGCTCGCGCAACGAGGGCCTGGGCCACTTCATGCTGCGCAGCGTGCGTGGGCCGTACAAGAAGGAGCTCGGCTGGACGGCGGAGGCCTATGGCTTGAGCCTGTCCGACGGGGATCCAGACCGGAACTGGCTGGACGCCATGGGCCTGGCGGAGCCGATGGTCGCCAACTACGTCATCGCCAGCGACAAGCCCTTCGCGGAGGACGTCCCCTGGACGCGCTGGCCCTACGGCTGGCTGACGATGGACAGCCTCCTGGGCCCGTGGCGCGAGCACCTCACGCAGCTGCAGGACGTGCTGTCCGCGAAGGAGCTGGATCTGTCCCGGTGGGCCGCGCTGGCGGGTGACCGGGAGCGCCTGCGCACGTCGCTGGCGGAGAGCGCGCCGTACTACTCCGCGCGCAAGCTGATGGACCTCATCAACGCGTCGGACGCGGAGCCGGACGCAAGCCAGCTGAAGGGCGTGGGCAGCCTGCTGGACTCGCTGGACTGGCAGCGCCAGAACCGCCAGACGCTGGAGGCCATCCTGCGCATGGAGGACGAGGCCGACACCGCCCTGCGCGCCGCCGCCCGGATGACGCCCGCGGAGCTGCTCACCCGCGCGGACGGCCTCTTCGCCCCCAGCGACGGCGACGCGCGCTACCAGGTGGAAGTGCTCCGGCGCGACTTCACGTTCCGCCCCATGGACGTGTCCCGGCAGCTCCTGGACAAGGTCCTGCGCACGCTGAAGGAGACGGGCCGCACGCCGTTCAATGCCGATTCGTTCAACCCGCGCGCGGGCGAGACGACGTCGGAAGTCGCCAGCGAAGGGGTGGGGGACGACGACACGGAGTTCGCCAGCGGGCAGGCCCCGGTGGTGGGCAAGGTGCTGGGCAAGGCCGCCTTCGACGCGCAGCTGGCCCCGCTGGTGGACGAGTTCACCACGCGGCTGGCCAAGTCCAGCCTGACGCGCGAGGAGGCCGTGGAGCGCGCCACCTTCGTGCAGGGCAAGGTGGAGACCTTCGCGAAGCGCTACGGCCAGGACCTGTACGCGACGTACCGGGGCTACCGCTTCCGCACCACGCCGCGAGGCTCGCTGGCCAGCGACCTGTCCGTGCTGCTGCAGCCGTCCTCGCCGCTGGAGGCGATGCTGCGCGACGTGGCGGTCCGCGCGGGCGTGGGCCCCCTGGAGAGCGAGTACTACGCGCCCATGCGCGAGGCGGTGGCGCCCTTCAAGCCGGTGGTGCAGCTGATGACGCCGGACAAGAACGGCGCGCTGACGGAGCTGGCCTCGTACACCACGCTGGTGTCGCAGCTTCAGCAGGAGCTGTCCGGACTGAAGCCCGCGACGCCCAAGCCCGCCGCGCCCGCGAATCCGGCGGCGCCCGGGGCCGCTGGCGCGACGGCGTCCTCGGCGGGCTCGCAGCTGGCGGAGATGCTGTCGCCGGTGGGGCGGGTGGGGCTGAGCATGCTGCTGGAGGAGGAGGACTCGTACCTGCGCCGGGTGGACGCGTGGCTGGATCAGCACGGCCTGGTGGGCGAGTTCCGTCAGCCGTTCCGCCAGCCCTTCATCGTCGTGCGCAACCGGGGCCGCGCGGAGCTGGAGCGCGTCATCGCGGAGCAGTGGACCTACCAGGCCCGCCGCACGCTGGACCCGCTGGTGAAGCGCTACCCGTTCAACCCCAGCGCGTCGCAGGAAGTCGACCCCGTGGAGCTGGAGGTCCTGCGCCGCAAGGACGGGGCCTTCTGGGGCTTCGTCACGCAGGTGCTGGCGCCGGTGGTGGAGGAGCGCGGGACGGACTGGTCCCTGCGCTACCCGCTGAAGTCGCGGCTGCTCTTGCCGCCGCGCATGCTCACCGCGCTGGGCCAGCTGGGCCGCCTGTCCAGGATGCTCTGGGATGACGAGGGCAAGCCGCGTCCCATCGCCATGCAGGTGCGTCCGCTGCCGCTGCCGACGGCGCCCACGCCGGACAGCTTCGTGACGCTGTCGTACCTGAAGTGCGGTGGGGCGGCGTCGTTCGGGTTCAACCAGCGGCCGGCGTGGAGCGAGTTCCCGCTGAGCTGGTGGAGCCCGCAGCCGTCGTCCATTGGCGTGGAGCTGCGCTCGCCGCAGCGGGATGGGAAGCGCTACCGCTCCATGGAGATGTCGGAGTCGTCGTGGAACTGCTTCCGCCTGCTGGAGTCCGCGACGCTGACGGATCAGCAGAACGTAGTGTGGGTGCTGCCGGGCCGTGGGCTGGCGGCGAACGAGAAGGTGCTGGAGATCAGCTTCGGGTTGCGCGGCGAGCCATGGGCGCCATTCCGTGGGGTGGTGCCATGAAGGGCAGGGGCGTGAGGCTGGCGGCGGGACTGGTGACGGCGGTGGTCGCGGGCAGCTGCGCGGCGCCCAGCCTGACGGTGAACGTGAAGGCGCCGCCGGGCACCAACCAGGGCCGGCCGCTCTACATGCTCATCCGCACGGTGTCGAAGACGTCCATGACGGAGGGCTACTCGGACGTCGCGGCCAAGGTCATCAGCCCGGACGAGTCCGTGCTCCAGACGGTGGTCATCTACCCGAGCAACACGAAGCAGGTGAAGGTGCCCCTGCCGCCGGAGCAGGCGGTGGCGGTGAGCTTCCTCTTCACCACGCCGAATGGAGCCTGGCAGGCGCTCTTGGACGTGCCGGTGCCCAAGACGGTGGACATCGAGCTGCAGGAGAGCCGCATCCGCACGGACCTGCCCAAGGGCGTGCCCGCGCAGGAGTCCTCGCCTGCGGCGCCCAAGGCCCCGGAAGCGCCCAAGGCGCCCGAGGCCGTCGCGACGCCCAAGTAGGGCAGGGCGTCAGGACGCGAGCGCGTCCAGCTTCGGGCCCAGCGCGTTCAGCGCGGCCGTCACCCGGCCGTTCGCCGCCGTCACCGGCTTCGCGAAGGCCCCCGCCTGGAGCTGCGCGCCAATCGCGTCCAGAGGCGAGAGCAGCTGCGGCTTCTGTCCCGTGGCCTGCGTGGACACGGAATCCACCTGCGTCTGGGCGCCCGACTTCAGGCCCTCCGCGCGCTGCTTGAAGGCCGCCAGCGCGGAATCGGCCTGGGTGGTGAGGGACGTCTCCGCGCTGCCTCGGGCCGTCTCCAGCGACGTCAGCCCGGCCGTCACGGACGTGTTCGTGGTGCCCAGGTGCGAATCCAGGCGGCCCTTCGCGGACGTCACCTGGCCCTCCGCCGAGTCCCGCGCGGACTGCATGGCCTGCACCGCCGCGTCGATGCCGGAGCCCACCTGCGCGTCCAGGGCCTCCAGTCGCTGGGGCACCTGCGTGTCCAGCGGCGTCACCCGCGCGGCCACCTGCGCCTTCATGGCTTCAATCTGCTGCACGCCCTGATCCTTCACGGTGCCGATCTGCGTGACGGCCGCCGCGACGATCTGGCCAATTTGAGTCGAGGCCTGCTCGATGCCCTGGAGGACGGACTGGGTGAGCGTGCCCATCTGCGTCACGGCCTGCGTCGTCGCCGTGTCGATCTGCGTCTGCGCCTGGGTCTGCACCGTCTCCACCTGCGAGACGATGGTCTTCTGCACAGCCTGGAGCTGCGTGCCCACCTGGGACGAAATCGTTCCCAGCTGCGTGGTGATCTGCCCCACCACCTGGCTGATGCCCTGCACGGCGGGGCTCACCAGCGGCTTGGGCAGGTCCGCGGCCGGGATGGCGTCCAGCAAGCCCATGGCGCGCTCCAGCAGCGACTCCAGCGAGCCGACGATCTGCTGGAAGAGGGTCTGGAGCTGTTCGAGCAGCTGCGGCAGCGACTCGAACAGCGCCATCACCTGCTGCTTGAGGGCGCTGATGGTCGCGACCAGCGTGTCCAGCGTGGTGAAGGCAGCCTCCAGCGTGGCCTTCAACGGCGCCTTGATGGTCTCCACCGCGGTGAGCGCGCCCTGCACCACGCCGTCGATGGTGCCGCTCACCGTGGTGATGGCGCTCTCCACCTGCTGCTGCACCTGGTCGATGAACTTCTCCACCGCCGTGAGCTGCGCGGTGACGCTGGCCACCTGGCCGCTGATTGTTCTTCCCAGCGTGTCCAGCGCCCCGTCCGCCTGCGTCTGGCCCGCCGTGAGCGACGGGGCCACCTGGGTGTCCAGCGGATCCACGATGCCGGCCGCCGCCGCCGCCGCGGCCATCAGTTGATCCACCAGCGTCTTGCGCTGACCCTCCAGCGCGGACTGCTGCTGCTGGTGGGTGTCCTTCGCCGTCGTGCCCGCGTTGACGATCTCCTGGTGCAGCGCCTTCAGCGCGCTCACCGGGTCCTTCACCGCGCTGTCCAGAGTGGACGTGAGCTGAGTGCTGCGGCCCGTCGCCGCATCGCGCGAGGTGGCCAGCCGCACGAGCACCGCCGCCAGCGCCGCTCCGAGGGTGGAGCCCACGCCCGTCAGGTCCTGCGTGAGCTGCGAGCGCGTCTGTTCAATCAGCGCGTAGCCCTGCGCGCGGCGGGCCTCGGTCTCCTCCTTGGAGCCCTTGCGCTTGGCGAGCTTCGCGTCGAAGGACTTCTTGTCCGCGTCGCACTTCTGGGCCACCTGCTGCTGGAGCGCGGTGAGCTGCCCCTGGGACGCCTCCGCGGAGGACTTCGCCTGCGCCTCCAGCCCCTGGCTCTTCGCCGTCGCCTCCTGGCCCAGCGACTCCGCCTGCGAGCGCGCCGTCGTGCTGGAGGCGGTCAGCGCCTGCTGATGCCCCTCCACCTCCGTGGCCAGCGACTGGAAGCGGGGGGAGGGGTCCGCCAACGTCACGTTCGCCGCGTTCACCTGCGCGAGCAGGCCTCCCAGCGCTGCGCTGATGGAGGGGCGCAGCGCGGAGACCTGCTCCACCACGCCCTGGGCCAGGGCCTCCACCTCGCCCTTGGCCGAGGCGAGGCGCGGCGTGATGCCGGAGCCGAAGCCCTCCACGGCCGCCTTGTGCTTCGCCACCGTGGCGCGCAGGTCGTTCATTTCAGCCCCGCGAGCGCGGCCTTGGCTTCAGCGGCCGCGCCGCCGAGCGCGCCCGCCTGTCCATCCAGCCCGTTGAGTGCGCCGGTGAGCTTCGCGCGGGACTCGGCGGCCTTGCCCTTCACCTGGGCCTCCGCCGCCGCGAGGGCCGCGCCCGTCTCCTCCGTCGCCGCGTTCAGCTTGGAGTTCACCGCCGCGGACGACTCCTTGTACGCCGCCGTCGCGTCGCTCACCGCGCCGTCCACTCCGGCGGTGAGGTCGCCCTTCGCCGTCTCCACCTGCGGCGTCACGTCGTACGTGGGCGTGGTGGTGGCGCCGCCGGAGTTCTCCTTCGTCTGGATGAGGAGGTGGCCCTCCGACAGGCGGATGATCTCCGTGTCGCTGGAGTTCACCCGTCCCAGGTTCCACACCGGCTTGTTGTCCTGGTAGTCGTGCGTGAGCGCCGTCTGGTTCGTACCGTTCTTGCCGAAGAGGATCTGATCCCCCTGGCTGTCCTGGGGCATGCGCACGCCTTCGCCCCAGTCCAGGAAGCGGTGCAGCTCCGCGTGGTCGAAGTGCAGCGCGATGAGGGCCCGCTCGTTCTTGTACGGCGGGAAGTAGAACGTCCCCGGGAACTGGTTGGGCTCCGCCGGCACGCTCACCGTCTTGTTCCAGAGCGGAATCGCGACCCGGTAGTTCGTCACGGACGTCTTCTGATCATCCACCTGGAGGTAGATGCGGTCGGAGGCCTCGCCGCCGGGGCTGTGCACCTTGCCCTCGACGTAGATGGGGTAGCGGGGAGCGCGGTACGCGGGCAGCTCCGGCACCGGATCCGACTTCTGCTCCAGCAGCACGGAGAGGCTGACCGTGTAGCCCTGCATCGTCTCCTGCGGTCCGTCGTGCGGACCGGCCTGGAGCCCCACGCCGTCGAAGGCCAGCTCCGCCACGCGGTGGTCTTCCCCCAGGCCGGTGAGGTCCGGGCTCCAGCGCCCTCCATCCAGCTTGAGCAGCGCCCCCGGGTGCAGCGCGACGGGTGGCATGTCGCTGAACGTCAGCCGCAGGCGGCGCTTGCGCACGCGCAGGCGCCCCTTCTCCAGGGACTGGCGCTGCTCGGCCTCCGCCGCGATGGGCGTGCGCACCAGCATGTCGTGCTGGATGCCCGCGACGGCCTGGGACTGCTCCAGCGCGACCGTGGTGGCCCCGGCCCCGAAGGCGTTGAGCACCCGCGTGCTGTGACGGATGACGGGCGGCAGCTCCACGTCCACACGCGCCACGTGCTTGCGGCTGAGCCCGGTGACGGTGCCCGTGGCGGGCTTCTTCGCGGAGAAGGTGTACGTGTCCTTGGGGCTGTCGTAGGTGAGCACGCCGCCGCGCGTGTCCACGAACCAGAGGACGAAGTCGTAGAAGCTCGCGGCCGCCAGGTCGTCGCCGATGCCCAGGCACAAGAGCGCGTGCTTCTCCTCCAGCGCGTCCCAGTCGTAGGTGAGCAGCAGGCCGCCGGGCTTGTGCGCGTCCAGCAGCTCCGACAGCTTCTTCGCCGTGTGCAGCTCCACCGGGCGGTGCTGCTTCCAGAGGACCCGCGCGGGGTCCTCGAAGGTGACGGTGTACTGGCGGAAGGCCACCGCCACGCTGTCCTTGTTGCCGTGCGCGGTGCCGGAGAGGCGCTTCTCCGTGACGATTCCCTGCACCACCAGCGGCGTGGTGGGCGGGTCGAAGACGCCGGACAGCGCCAGGCGCACCCGCACCAGGTCCGGCTTGCTGAACGCGGTGAACAGCGCCGCGTCCGCCTTCTCCAGCGTCGTCCAGAACGTCAGCTCGCAGCGGAAGCCCGTGGGCGTCATCCGCAGCGAGAAGTCCTTCACCTGTCCACCGGGGATGGCGAAGGCCTGCTCGCCCGCGGTGACGGTCAGCTCCAGCTTCAGCTTTTCGGAGAAGGGGAGCGCCATGCGCAAGTCACCGGGCCTTCGCCTGGACCTCTTCGCGAGTCAATGCGCCCCGGGCCTCCAGCGCGTCCATCATCGCGCGCATCACGCGGGCCTGCTGCGCCACCATGCGCTCCAGGTCCGCCACCTGCTGCGTGAGCGCCTCCACCTTCGACGCCAGCTCCGCGTCGCGCACCACCGGCGGCGGCGTGGAGGCTCGCGCGGGCGCGGCGGCCTCCGCCTGCTGTGGCGGGGCCAGCTCGAACGTGGCCTCCTCCATGCCGAAGCTCAGCGGCGTGGCGGCCGTGGAGGTGATTTCCCCGTGGTAGTGGTGCCGGATGGCGCGCTCGATGGAGGACGCCGTCGCCACCACCACCTGGAGCTTCTGGCCGGAGTGGAAGGCCAATTCCTGGAGGGACTCCACGTTGGTCGGATCCGACGTGGCCACGGTGAGCGTCTTGGTGGGCGCTTCGTAGGCGATGGGGAAGACGGTGTAGCGCTCGGCGATGTCCACGCGCAGCGCCTGGAGGGCGTGCGGGACGGGGACGTGCTTGTCCAGGTCCACGGTGGGGATGGCCAGCTGCCGCGACAGGGCGTGCACCATGGAGCTTTCGTCCACGACGCCCATCTGCACCAGGGTGAGGCCCAGCCGGCCGCCCCACTTGCGCTGCTCCGCGAGCGCGGTGCGCAGCTGGGTTTCGGTGAGCAGTCCGGCGTCCATCAGGATCTCCCCCAGCCGCCGCTTGCGGTTGGGGCCGGGGCCGGGAGGAACGGAAGGGGGAGGATTCACGGCCGGGCAGCATATCAGCGCCGGACGTTCCCCAGGCCTCCGGTGGGTCGCAAACAGGCCAGGGGGGCGGGGATGGGTTAGCCTGGGCCCCATGGTGCGAAGCCGAAGCCTCCTTTTCGCGGCAGTCCTCGTGGCCTTCACCGCCGGATGCGCCTCCCAGCGCCTGTCCGGCGCGGACCTGGACCGGGTCCATCGGCCCGCCTTCATCTCCCGCATCGAGGAGCGCGCGGGGCCCAAGAGCAAGGTGTTCCAGGAGGACGGCGCGTACTCCGACAAGCTCAAGAAGCTGGAGCCCAAGGAGGCGGACCGCCGGCTCACCGTGAAGCTGCAGCAGGCCGTCACGCGCTTCGAGCTCTCCGAACGCCTGCGCGTCACCACCCTGTCGCGCCTGCCGGAAGAAGCGCCCTGGACGGACACGGTGGACCCCGCCCGGGTGGCCTCCGCGCTGGAGAGCTTCCTGGTGGAGGAGGTGCCCGCCAACGCGCCGGACTACGACCTGATGGCCCCGCTGGGCGCGGACACCATCGTGGAGTTCGTCATCCAGGACTACGGCATGCGCAGCGAGGACGGGCGCGCCGGGGCCTACCTCAAGGGTTACGGGCGCATGTTCCGGGTGGATGGGCGCTCGGAGCTGTGGCGCCGGCCGTTCGACATGGACGGCGTGGATCAGGGCGCGCCGCACCTGGATCCGTTCAAGGTCGGCAAGGAGCCGGAGCTGTTCCGCCTGGCCATGACGGACCTGCTGGACAAGGTCGCGGACATGTTCGTGAAGGACCTGACGCCCAAGAACCGCAAGGGCTCGGCCCCCACGGGCAGCACCGCGCCAGACACCGTGCCCTCCGCCGTCACCCCGGCGCCCGCGCCCACTCCGCCCGAGCAGCAGCTGCCTCCGGGTGAGCTGCCGGATCCGGACGCCTAGAAGAGGGCGTGCTCGGCCAGGAGCACGCCCAGCCCCACGGCGAAGCTGATCAGCGTCACGGGCACGCCCACGCGCAGGTAGTCCATGAAGCCCATGCGGACCTTGCCGCGCGCGGCCTCGAAGACGATGAGGTTGGCCACGCTGCCCACCAGCGTGAGGTTGCCCGCCAGGGTGGAGCCGAGCGCCAGGACGTGCCACGCCAGCTCCGGCTCGTGCATGGCCGGCACCCACGCGCGCGCGAGCATCACGAAGGGCACGTTGCTGAAGAGGTTGGACGCCACGAGCGTCAGCGCCGCGAAGCCCAGCGTCTCGCGCCAGGGCGGCCCGGCCATCAGAGGGGAGAACACCTGGCGGATCTCCTCCGCCCAGCCCGCCTTGTTCACCCCGTGCACGACGACGAAGAGGCTTGCGAAGAAGAGCAGCAACACCCAGTCCACGCGCTCCAGCGCCTCGCGCGGTTCGTGCCCGGACAGCGTCATCACCAGCACGCCGCCCGCGAGCGCGCTCCAGCTCATGGGCAATCCGGCGAAGAACGCCACCACCACGCCCAGCAGGCTCCCCAGTCCCAGCGCGAGCAGCCGGCGGTCCAGCTCCAGCGGGGGCGGGTGCGTGTCGAAGCGTGCGCTCGGGAGCTCCTTGCGGAACATGTAGAGCAGCGCCACGGCGACGACGACGGTGGAGAGCACCGCGGGCAGGGCCATGTACGCGGCGAAGCGCGCGTAGCCCAGCCCGGACGCGCCTTGAATCAACATGTTCTGCGGGTTGCCGGTGAAGGTGGCCACGGAGCCGCTGTTGCTGCCCATGCACACCGCCAGCAAGTACGGCACGGGCGGCAGGCGAGCGTCCTCCACCACCACCAGCACCAGCGGCGTGAGGAACAAGCACACGGTGTCGTTGACGAGGAACGCGGACAGCACGGCGCTCACGAACGTCACGGCGACGAGGAGCAGCTTGGGCGTGTGCGCGACCTTGAGGGCCTTGGCTCCGGCGGCCCGGAAGAAGTTCGCCTGCGCCAGGTACACGGCCAGCAGCATCATCCCCAGCAGGAGGACGATCGTGTCCATGTCGATGGCCTGCTGGTCCCGGGCCGCGCTGTGTCCGAAGACCTCCGCGGGCGTGACGGCCCCGGCGACGACCATCAGCGTGGCGCCCAGGAGCGCGCCTCCGGGACGGTCCAGCTTGATGAAGGGCAGCCGTGCCCCGGCGATGAAGATGTACGTGAAGAGGAAGATCGCGAGTGCCACGGGCGCGGGACACTAGGGTCCACGCCTCGAGCCCGTCGAGGCCGTCCGCCTGGCAGGGAATCGGGCCGGCTACTGTCGGAGGCGAATGTGGGTGATGGGCCCCCAAAAGACCGACGCGGCGGGTCCTGACGCGCGTTGTCCTTCCGGGTACACGTCTGTACAGTGGCCGGCCCTATGAAGCCCGAGAAGGAAACCGAGGCCTTCTCCGGCCCGCGCCGCACGCCGTGGTCGGGGGCTCGCGGGCTGGACGCCGTCCTCCAGGCCTGGAAGACGGACCGGCAGGTGTGGCCGAACATCGTCCACGACGCCGTGACGCCCGCCCGCACCGGCGTGTTCGCGCCGATGCCGGAGGGGCTGTCCCCGCAGGTCCGGGACGCGCTGAAGCGCCGGGGTGTCGAGCAGCTCTTCTCCCATCAGGCCGAGGCCTTCGAGCGGGCCCGCGACGGGGAGAGCCTGGTCATCGCCACGCCGACGGCCTCCGGCAAGAGCCTCTGCTACAACCTGCCGCTGTTGGATCGCTTCGCGCGCGAGCCGGAAGCGCGGGCGCTCTACCTCTTTCCCACCAAGGCCCTGTCGCGCGACCAGGAGGAGTCCCTGCGCGCCTTCATGCGCGAGGCGGGCCTGGGCCATGGCGCCATCACGTTCGATGGTGACACGCCGGGGGACGCGAGGCGGGCGGCCCGGGAGCGCGCGGGCGTGGTGCTCACCAACCCGGACATGCTGCACACGGGCATCCTGCCGCACCACGCGAACTGGGCGCGGCTGTTCGCGAACCTGCGCTACGTGGTGATTGACGAGCTGCACACGTACCGGGGCGTCTTCGGTTCACACCTGGCCAACGTGCTGCGCCGGTTGCAGCGGGTGGCCCGGTTCCATGGCGCGTCGCCCACGTTCATCCTGGCGTCGGCGACCATTGGCAACCCGAAGGCGCACGCGGAGCGGATGCTGGGCCGTGAGGTGGCGCTCGTGTCGGAGAGCGGGGCGCCGTCCGGCGAGCGCCGGGTGATGGTCTACAACCCGCCCGTGGTGAACGCGGAGCTGGGCATCCGCGCCAGCTACCTGAAGAGCGCGGTGCGGCTCACCGCGGACCTGGTGCGCGCGGGCGTGTCCACGCTGCTGTTCGGCCAGTCGCGCAACAACGTGGAGGTGATGCTCAAGTACCTCCGCGACCGGTTCGTGGAGGAGAAGCTGGATCCGTCGCTCATCCAGGGCTACCGGGGCGGATACCTACCCGGCACCCGGCGCGCGACGGAGGCCGCGATGCGCGCGGGCGAGGTGCGCTGCGTGGTGGCCACCAACGCGCTGGAACTGGGCATCGACATCGGGTCGCTGGATGCCGTGGTGTGCGCGGGCTACCCGGGCTCCGTGGCGGCGCTGGCGCAGCGCTTCGGCCGCGCGGGCCGGCGTGGCATGGGCAGCCTGGCGCTGCTGGTGACGTCCAGCAATCCGCTGGATCAATACTTCGCGGCGGATCCGCGCGCGCTCACGGGCGCTCCGGTGGAGCACGCTCGGATTGATCCGGACAACGTGGAGATATTGGTCCAGCACCTGAAGTGCGCGGCGTTCGAGCTGCCCTTCGAGGAAGGGGACGCGTTCGGCGACGTGCCGGTGGAGAACACGACGGAGGCGCTGGACTTCCTCACGCAGCACCAGGTGGTGCACCCGTCACAGGCGCCCGAGGGCGGGCGGCGGATGTTCCACTGGTCGTCGGACGCGTACCCGGCGCACCACGTGTCGCTGCGCAGCGTGGGCTGGGACAACGTGGTGGTCATCGAGCGCGGCACGGACAAGACGCTGGCGGAGATGGACTTCCGCTCCGCGCACACGCAGCTGCACGAGCAGGCCATCTACCAGCACGACTCCGAGCAGTACCAGGTGGAGATGCTGGACCTGGAGAACCACAAGGCCTTCGTGCGCAAGGTGGCGCCGGACTACTTCACGGACGCGATGACGAACGTGCGCGTGAGCGTCATCCAGGAGGACCAGGGCGCGCCGCTGGGCCCTTCGCTGCACGCGGGACTGGGCGAGGTGTCCGTCATCGAGAAGGTGGTGGGCTACAAGAAGATCAAGTTCCACACGCACGAGAACGTGGGCTACGGCGACGTGCGGCTGCCGGAGATGCAGATGCACACGTCGGCGCTGTGGCTGACGGTGCCGGAGGCGGTGGTGCGGAGCATGGACGCGCCCCGGCCCGCGGTCATCGACGCGCTGCGCGGGCTGGGGTCCGCGCTGCGCACGGTGGCGTGCGTGGGGCTGATGAGCGATCCGCGCGACCTGGGCCGGACGCTGGGCAGCAAGGACGAGCCGGACGGTCCGCCGCGCAAGGATGGCGGCGTGGGGTTTGATCCGACGCTGTTCCTCTACGACAACGTGCCCGGCGGCGTAGGGCTGGCGGCGCGGCTGTACGATCAGCGCGAGGAGCTGCTCCTGCGAGGGCGCAAGCTGCTGGAGTCGTGCCCGTGCGAGGACGGATGTCCGGCGTGCATCGGGCCGGCGGCGGGTGGGCAGCCGGGGAGCGCGCCGTCCGGGGCGCATCCGCGCAAGCGGTTGGCGTTGGACCTGCTGGCGGCGCTCGGCGTTGCCGGGGTGCAGTGAGGAGCACGGGCGCGGCATGGACCTGAAGCGCAAGCTGTCCCGACTCACCAGCGCGGGCCCCGGCAGTCAGGCCCGGGCGCCCGTGAACGCCGTGGCGGTGGCTCCGGTGGTGGAGACACCGGCGGAGGTGGCTCGGATTCCGCCGGCGGAGGAGGCGGGGACGACCACCCTCGCGGAGGTGCTGGTCCAGACGCTGCGCAAGCGGATGTCCATGGACGAGGCGCCTCCGGCGGACGTGCCTGCCCAGGAGGCCGCGCGGGCGGAAGGCCTCGTGGATCTGCGCGAGGAGGCGCGGCGGAGGTTCGCGGCGAAGCGGGGCGAGGCGGTGGAGCCTGGTGCTTCGGACCCTCGGGTGGAATCGCTGCGCCAGATGCTGGCGTTCTGGGCGGAGCGTCAGGGCACGGCGTCGGCTCGGAAGGCGGTGGCGCCGGTCCCCGAGCCGCGGGCGCTGCCAGTGGAGGCGCGCTCGACGCCGCATGGCACGGTGCACGTGGCCGAGCAGCTGTATGCGCCGGACCATCGTCACGGCACGGCGCCGGTGGCGGCGGCGCTCGACGTGGAGGCGCGGCTGGTGGCGGGGCTGGCGCTGCATCCGGAGCTGGAGTCGGTGGACTTCACGCGGATGCTGATGCTGGACACGGAGACGACGGGGCTCGCGGGCGGCACGGGCACGGTGCCGTTCCTGGTGGGCCTGGGCTGGTTCGAGGGCCGCGCCCTGCGAGTGCAGCAGCTCTTCCTGCGGCGCATGGGGGAAGAGGCCCCCATGCTGCGCCTGCTGGCCGAGCGCATGGCGTCGTCGTCGTGCCTCGTCACGTACAACGGCAAGAGCTTCGACTGGCCGCTCCTGCGCACGCGCTTCGTGCTGAACCGCGTGCCGGTGCCCAGGGAGCTGCCGCACCTGGACCTGCTGCACTGCGCGCGGCGCGTGTTCAAACACCGGGGCGAAGGCGCGCGGCTGGTGCACCTGGAGTCGAAGGTGCTGGGGCACCACCGGGTGGGGGACGTGGACGGTTCGCTGATCCCGGAGCTGTACTTCCGCTTCCTGCGAGGCACGGACGGCTCGGAGCTGGTGCCGGTGCTGGAGCACAACCAGAAGGACCTGCTGCTGCTGGCGGCGCTGCTGGGCGACCTGGTGCGGCGCTTCCAGTCGGAAGGCACGGAGCGGCAGGACCCGCGGGACCTCCTCGGCTTCGCGCAGGTGGCGGAGCGGGCAGGGGACTCGGAGCGGGCGCTGACGTTCGCGAAGGCCGCGGCGGAGAGCGGAGGCCCGGTGGGAATCGAAGCGCTGGTGCTGGCCTCGCGCCTCTGCCGCCGAGCAGGGGACTGCGAGACGGCGGCGGCGCACCTGCAGCGGGCGCTCACGTTCGCGAAGCCAGGACAGGGCGCCATGCTGCACCTGTCGCTGACGAAGCTCTACGAGCACTCCCTCAAGGACCTGCCCCGGGCGCTGTACCACGCGAGGCTCGCCGCCCCCGTGGAGCTGCCCGACGACCACCAGCTCCGTCTTGAGCGCCTGGAGCGGCGGCTGTCGCGTCAGGGGGCCTGAGCGTCAGGGGCTCCGGCGTCGAATGCGGCGCCTGCGTCCAAGAAGGGCAGGGGGCGTGGGCGCGCCGGGTCGAAGGAGGGCGAAACGCCAGGTTCCGCTTTCTCCATGACACCGCCATCCGTGAAGGGCACGTATGGCTCCATTCCATCCACCACCCGACGGAGGATTCGTCCATCCCGATGGATGGCGTACCGCACTCCGGAGTCGAGCCCCGGCTGGATTCCTCCGCACGCCGCAGGGTCTACGTCGATGCGAACGAAGAGGACGTCCTCGCGCTGGATGATCCTGAAGAGATGGGCCGCGCGCCGCTCAGGGCACGGCGTGTCAGGCCGCTCCGCGGGCAGATAATCATCGGCTGCCAGGGTCAGGGCCCGGAGCACGGCTCCATCGAGCACGATGGGCTGTTCGGACGTACCGACCTGGAGCGCTGGCTGCTCGAAGAACTGAGGGAAGACAATCGAGCGGTCATCGTCTACCGGGACCTTGCCCGCCACGAAGGCGCGTGTGCATCCGACAGCGGTAAGCCCCAGCACCAACACCGATGCGCTTCGCTTCATCGTCGGCGCTCCTCACTCACGCACGATGCGGTAGCGCGTGGCATCCAGCCATTCCACCCGGCCGATGACTTGCCGTCCCCATCCCTTGTCACTTCGCAGCCAGCGCAACAACTCTCCCGTCGCGGGGATGTACTGGAAGAACCCGTCACACGGAGGCTGCTCCAGGCTATCGGAGAGGGAGAAGAAGGCGACGATGGACAGCGGAATCTCACCCGTGTGCGTCTTCACGGTCACACCGTGCTCGGTGGCCATGGCGACGATGAACTGGATGTCACGGTCCGACAACACGTTGTCGTAGGGATGGTTGTGGAGGACGAAGACGTAGCCCAGGCTGTTCGGGGCATAGCGCGCGTCGTCCACGTTCGACGGGAGGTTGCAGGTGCGCTTCTGGGGATCGTCGTGCAACGCTCCCGCGGCGAGCATGCTCATCTCGTACTTCCGGTCCGGCGTGTAATACAGCCAGGCGCAGTACTCGCGTGAGAGGCGCCAACGCAGCTGGAAGTTCTGCCCGGTAGGCCTGCCAGCGGTGGCGTGCGGCTTGCCCAGGATGAGAGGACACGCCGCCTGAAGGGCATCCGAGAAGGAGTCGAATGGGCCGAACGAGGGCATCGGGCCCGGGATGCTCGTCGCAGGGACTCCAGCGGAGGCCTGGACGACGCCAGGAATGGGACGGGAGGCCCCACAGCCTGCCGTCAGGGCCGCGAGGCACGCGACCAGGCCCGCTTCACGGCAGCGCATTCCGCAGCCCCGGGAACCACGCGACGAGCAGCCGCTGCGTTCCCAGCTTCACCGAGGCGCGGCCCAGCTCTCCGTCCTGGTAGACGCGCTTCTTGCCGTCCCGCTCGTAGTTCCGGCCCGGCACGTGCGCGCGGATCAGCACCGCTCCGTCCCGGTACGCCGCGTCCGCCGGCCGGTGCGCCTTCGCGAACTGGAGCGACGCCTCCGGCCCCTCCACCTGCTCGATGACCGTTTCGAGCGGGTGGGGCATGTCCGGCATCTGGAACTCCAGCGTCATCCCCGGCGCCAACTCCGGCCGGACGTCCGCCGGAAAG